>CAMBHQ010000022.1 GCA_945867245.1 uncultured Porphyromonas sp. | reverse complement strand
CTTTTATGTTGCTTATCTTCTTCTTGATTACTACTTCAATGGATACCGATAAGGGCATACAGCGTCGTCTGCCGCCGATGCCCAAGGAGCAACAAAATAATGAGCCTGTCGAGATTAACGAACGAAACATCATGCGTCTGTTCGTTAACCGCAGTGACCAGATTGCAATCTCGCGTCCCGAGGGGATGATCGACATAAAGCTCGAGAATCTCAAAGATGAGGCTGTGGAGTTCATTATGAACCCCAACAACGACCCAAACAAGCCTGTCTTGGAGACGCGTGATATCCCTGGTCTAGGGCCTGTAACAACGGTAACCGCTGGTTATGCTATCTCGCTCAAGACTGAGATCGAGACGAGCTACCAGAGATTTATCGATGTGCAGAACGAACTCCTCAAAGCATACAACGAGGTATGGGATCTGACAGCAAAGAAGTACTTCCACAAGTCCTTCGATGAGCTGACACCTGCCCAGCAGAAGACCGTTACAGAGGTTTATCCTATGCATATCTCGGAGATGCCATTGTCTAACGTTAAGAAGAAGTAACTACGTAAATGGGAAAGTTTAATAAAGCCGGTGGACGTGAGATGCCAGAGCTGAACACGTCTTCTCTACCTGACCTTGTGTTTGCGTTCCTCTTCTTTATCATGATGGTAACATCTATGCGTGAGGTATCGCCCAAGATTAGCTACAGCAACCTGCCACAGGCTACTGAGCTAGACAAGCTAGAGGAAAAGTCGCTCGTTACCTTTATATATGTAGGTAAGCCTACCGAGGCCTATACCCACATGTACGGTACTAGCTCGGCTATTCAGCTTAACGACCAGGTTACCAATGATGCTGGTCACGTATACAACTACGTTAAGCAGGCTGAGGCTAAGATCGCAGCGGATAAGCGCCATCGTATGCAGGTGTCCATCAAGGGTGACCGCGATACGAAGTTGAATATCATCGCTGAGGTGAAGGAAGAGCTACGTCGTGCCAATACGCTCAACGTTAGCTACTCTGCTCGCCAAGGGAAGACGCAGGACTAAGTCCTGAATGACTACTAATGACTACGGGCTTGCCTTACAGCGAAGGCAAGCCCGTAGCGCTTTAATTGAGCGGTAAGTCTTTGGTATATCGAATTAAAGTCTTATCTTTGCAGGACAAAAAATAGAACAAATACAGACTACGAAGAGTATCATTAGATTATGACAAAAGCCGAAGTAGTAAGCGAGATCGCTAAAAGTACAGGTGTAGACAAGGAGACGGCTCTAGCAGTCGTAGAGTCTTTTATGGAGAATATCAAGGACTCACTAGTGCGTGGTGAAAGTGTGTACCTCCGTGGTTTCGGTAGCTTCATCATTAAGGAGCGCGCAGCCAAGACCGCTCGCAATATCTCCAAGAAGGAGACGATCGTGATCCCACAGCGTCGTGTGCCCGCCTTCAAGCCCTCGAAGCTATTCTCTATGAACGTCAAGTAAATAAGTAAAACAATAAATATATAGAACTATGCCAAGCGGTAAGAAAAGAAAGCGCCACAAGATGGCTACGCACAAGCGTAAGAAGAGACTGAAGAAGAACCGTCACAAGAAGAAGAAGTAATCTTGGGTTCTCTGACAGAGATACGAGGGTGAGGGGTTATAGGTGAGTCGTGCTCGTCTGTAATCTCTCATACTCTTATCTAGAGGAACATAATGGGCCTGGCGTAGCTGCCTATCACGCTGGGCTAGCGCAAGAAAAACAAGAAACAAAAGCATCAAAGAATGACCAGTGAACTAATCGTTGATGTCTCCCCAAAGCAGATATCTATGGCTGTCCTAGAGGACGGTCGCTTGGTGGAGCTACAGCGTGAGCGTCGCGACCTCGCCTTTGCCGTCGGAGATATATACCTAGGCAAGGTCAAGAAGGTTATGCCGGGGCTCAATGCAGCATTCGTTGATGTAGGCTACCAAAAAGATGCATTCCTCCACTATTTCGACCTAGGGCTGCACTTCCTGCAGCAGCAGAAGTTACTAGAGCTCATCGAGAAGCAAGGAACAATTCCTCCCTTATCCAAACTAGCGGGCATCCCAGCCTTGCCCAAGGATGGCAAGATAGAAGACTACCTCAAAGCCGGACAGAATGTGCTCGTGCAGGTCGTCAAAGAGCCTATCTCCACCAAAGGGCCTCGCCTATCGGCCGAGCTCTCTCTGGCGGGCCGTTATATGGTGCTGATGCCCTTTGCCGACAAGGTAAGTACGAGCCTAAAGATACGTTCGAACGAAGAGCGTAGTCGCCTCAAGCAAATAATCCACAGCATTAAGCCTAAGCACTTCAGCGTCATCGTACGCACCTCTGCCGAGGGTGTCGGTGCGCAGAGCCTCGACCGCGAACTACGTAAGCTCGTGCGTCGTTGGGAAGAGAGCGTAACACGCTTGCCACGGCTCAAGGCCCCTAGCATAGTCTATGAGGAGGCCAGCCGTACACTGGGCTTGCTGCGGGATACCTTCAGCTCGACTTTCCAGAGCATACACGTCAATGATGCTGACTGCTACGAGGATATCAAGGAGTACATTGCCGACATTGCCCCCGAGCAGGAGGGCATTGTCAAGCTCTACAAGGGCAAGCTGCCACTCTTCGATGAGAAGAACGTTACACGCCAGATTAAGTCTTCTTTCGGGCGCAACGTGACCTTCAAGAGCGGAGCCTACCTCGTCATCGAGCACACAGAGGCAATGCACGTGGTGGATGTCAATAGCGGCAACCGCTCGCGCAAGAGTACCGAGCAGGAGGAGACTGCGATAGATGTTAATCTCGCAGCTGCCGAGGAGCTGGCACGTCAGATGCGCCTCAGAGACCTCGGCGGTATCATCTGCGTGGACTTCATCGATATGAAGCAGCAGAAGAACCGAGACTTGCTCTACAAGCGCATGCAAGAGCTTATGCGCAATGACCGAGCTAAGCACAATATCCTGCCGCTCTCCAAGATTGGCGTGATGCAGATTACCCGTCAGCGCGTGCGTCAGGCTCTGGAGGTGAATACCGAGGAGAAGTGCCCCAGCTGTATGGGTACAGGTAAGATAACCTCGTCGGTACTCCTAGTCGAGCAGATCGAGACAGAGATGCGCGCTCTGATGGACGGTATCCTGGTAGACTATATCAACCTACATGTACACCCCTATGTGGCAGCATACCTGACCAAGGGGTTAATATCCAAGGCACTGAGATGGAGGTTCTCGATCGGGAACATCAAGGTAACTCCTAATCAGAGCTTGGCATTACTAGACTATAAGTTCCTCGACAGAGAGGGTCTGGAGATTGGCTACGATGAGCCGGCCCAGTACAACGAAGACGAGGAATACGAAGACTAAAGCGAGGAGCTACCGAGCAGCACGCACTAGTGTGCGCTGCTCGGTAGCTCTGACTATTTATAACGATGACCACTTATCCCTCACGACTAGTAGAGCGTGCTGTCGAGCAACTGAGTAGCCTGCCGGGCATTGGGCGCAAGAGCGCTCTGCGTCTGACCCTGCACTTGCTGGGGCGTAGCGAGGCCGAGGTGCATCTTTTTGCCGATGCGCTGACCGAGATGCGCGACCATATAGTCTACTGTCGCCATTGCTACAATATCAGCGATACCGAGGTGTGTGCCATCTGCGCCAATCCGAGCCGAGACAGTCGTACGCTCTGCGTGGTGCGCCATGTGGGCGATGTATTGGCTATCGAGAATACAGCGCAGTACAGAGGGCGCTACCATGTCTTGGGTGGGGTTATTTCGCCCATTGATGGCGTGGGTCCCGAGGATCTGCGTATCGCCGAGCTAGTCGAGCGCATTGAGCGCGAGGAGGTCGAGGAGGTTATCCTCGCTCTAGGAACAACGATGGAGGGGGATACGACGAACTTTTTCATCCATCGCCAGCTAGAGGCTCTGCCCGTGCGCGTCTCGGTAATTGCCCGTGGCGTCGCTATAGGGGACGAGATTGAGTATGCCGATGAGGTAACGCTCGGTCGCTCCATATTAAATAGGCTTGACTTCGAGCAGAGCCTTCGTTTCTAAGATATGAGTATGAGTAGCGAGCAGTGTACGATGTTGCCACGATTGAGGCTGAGGGCGCTGAGCCTTTTGGATGCCGATACGCTCTATGCCTGGGAGAATAGTCCCGAGGCCAGTGCTAGTGCAGGGACACAGCATCCGCTATCGGCCGAGTTTATCCGTAGCTATATCACAGAGAGTGCGACGAGCCTAACGACAAAAGGCGAACTGGCTCTTCTTGCCGAGCACACTACTACGGCCGAGCCTGTCGGTTACCTACAGTTGCTAGCCTACGAGCCTATTAGCCGTCGTATGTCTGTGGGCTTATACATCGCTCCTGCTTATCGTCGGCAGGGCTATGGGCGCGAGCTATTGCAGTTGGCTCGGGAGTACGCTTTTCGTCGCCTGGGCCTGCGTATGCTCTATGCTGAGGTCCTCGCGAGCAACGAGGCTAGTTGCGCGCTTTTCCGAAGCTTCGGCTACAGCCATATCGCCACTCTGCCCGCTTGGCAGTGGCTCGATGGTAGCTATCATGACCTAAGATATTATCAGCTATGCAACAATCAGTAAGCCAACGCATAGATGCCCTACGTGCCGAGCTGAATAGGCATAATGTAGCCTATTACGTGCACGCCAACCCTACTATATCAGACCGTGAATACGACCTCCTGATGAGCGAGCTAATAGCGCTCGAGGAGGCGCATCCCGAGCTTCGTACGGACGACTCGCCCACGCAACGTGTGGGGAACGACCGCAGTGAGGGCTTCCAGCAGGTAGCACATCGCTATCCCATGCTTTCGCTCGGCAATACCTACAGCTATACCGAGGTGGAGGACTGGTACCAACGTGTCGCTCGGGACCTCAATGAGCCCTTCGAGGTCTGTGCCGAGCTCAAGTATGATGGCCTCTCTATCTCGCTTATCTATGAGGGCGGGCGCTTACAGCGTGCCGTTACTCGTGGCGATGGCACCTACGGCGATGATGTTACAGCCAACGTCCGTACTATCCGCTCTATACCACTCGCCTTGCTGGGCGAGGGTTATCCCGAGGAACTAGAGGTGAGAGGCGAAATACTACTGCCCTTTGCCGAGTTTGAGCGTATCAATACGCAACGCATAGCCGAGGGGGATACCCCCTTTGCAAACCCTCGTAATGCAGCCAGTGGGACGCTCAAGCAGCTCGATACCCGCATCGTGGCCGAGCGCCGACTCGATGCCTACCTGTATTATATCCCTGGTCAGCCCGAGCTGTCGGATAGCCACTACCAACGCCTCGAGGACTGCCTACATTGGGGGCTCAAGGTTAGCCGTGAGATGCACCTTTGCCACAGCCTAGAGGAGCTACTGGCCTTCCTAGACGAATGGGGCGAGAAGCGCCACGAATTGCCCGTGGCCACTGATGGTGTTGTCCTAAAGGTGAACTCTATCCGTCAGCAAGAGCGTCTCGGCTATACCGCCAAGAGTCCGCGCTGGGCTATCGCCTATAAGTTCGCCGCAGAGCGTGTGTCTACGACTCTAGAGCGTGTAGACTATCAGGTCGGTCGTACAGGCGCTATTACCCCTGTCGCCAACTTCAGCCCTGTGCAGGTGTCGGGTACTATGGTGCGTCGAGCATCGCTGCACAATGCCGACTTTATTCAGGCCTTAGACCTGCACCTAGGGGATACTGTCTTCATCGAGAAGGGGGGCGAAATCATCCCTAAGGTCGTAGCTGTCGATGCTGACTCTAGACATCCTATTGCCACCCCTGTCATCTTCCCCGATGTTTGCCCCGCCTGTGCTACGCCCCTAGAGCGTGTAGAGGGCGAGGCGGCATATTTTTGCCCCAATCGTACGGGCTGCGCCCCACAGCAACGGGCTAGGGTGGAGCATTTCTGCGGGCGTAAGGCGGCAGATATTCGCATAGGCCCCGAGACGATAGACCTACTCTTCGAGCACGGACTGATAGCGGGCATAGCTGACCTCTATCGTCTGACTGTGGATCAGCTCATGACGCTCCCAGGCTTCCAGCGTCGTAGCGCCGAGAAGCTTGTCGAGAGTATCGAGGCCTCTCGGCAAACGGCCAAGTTCCCTGCCATCCTTTTCGGCCTCGGTATCCGCTATGTAGGCGAGACCGTAGCCAAAAACTTAGCCCGTGCCTATGGCTCTATAGAGCTGCTAGAGCATCAGACCGTAGAGGACTTATGCCAGACCCCAGAGATTGGTGTCGTTATCGCCCGTAGTGTAGTAGACTTCTTCGCAGATGAGCAGAGCCGTAGGCTTATCGAGGACCTGCGCGCGCTTGGGCTGCAGCTGTCGCTGAGTGCGGATGATGTTCCCCAGTTAGTGCACGATAGTCCACTAGCGGGTAAATCGGTGGTCATTAGTGGGACCTTCACGCAGCACAGCCGAGACGAGTACAAGCTTCTAGTAGAGCGCCACGGAGCCAAGCTACTCTCCTCTGTGTCGAGCAAAACCGATTACTTGCTAGCAGGGGATAAGATGGGTCCGAGCAAGCTCGCCAAAGCTAATGAATTAGGTATTACAATTCTGTCCGAGGAGGAGTTCCTCGCCTTGATAGAGACCGCCCGAGCGGTCTCCACACTGACAAGCTGAGGCTTGCCAGTGTGCTAGACTTTGGAGAATGCGGTAATCGCAAGGCGTTAAGACTGAGGGTGAAGGGAGTTTACTCTAGTAAATGACCGAGCCCGAATGTCGCAAACAACGAAGCGAGTGCCGTATTATGCAATAGTCTCAGATTGGTGAGGGGCTACCCAAGGCTCTATTATAACCCAAAGCAGATGGCTGGGGTAGCACTGTCCACAAAAGCAACCCCGACAAAGCAAACAAACAAAACAAACAAACAAAGACAAACAACAACGATTGTATGGACATTCTCTTTACAATTCTCCTAGTCTTTCTAGGTGTGCTCGCTATGATTGACCTCTGGGTCGGCGTGAGCAACGATGCTGTGAACTTTCTAAACTCGGCTGTCGGAGCCAAGGCTGCGCCTTTCAAAGTGGTGCTAGCCGTGGCTGCCCTTGGGGTGTTTATCGGGGCGGCGCTGAGTAATGGTATGATGGATATTGCGCGCCATGGTATCTATGATCCAGCCTATTTCTCCTTCCGAGAGGTGCTGATTATATGCTTAACGGCGATGATATCGGACGTCATACTGCTCAATATATTCAACACCCTCGGTCTACCTACCTCTACGACTGTTACGATGGTGTTTAACCTCCTCGGTGCTGCCTTTACGATCTCGGTACTCAAGATAGCAGGCGACCCTACTGGCGGAGCCGAGATGATGGAGCTACTGAATACGAGTAAGGCGCTACAGGTGATAGTAGCCATCTTCATGTCCGTGATCGTTGCGATGACCTTCGGGACTCTGGTGATGTGGATATCACGTCTTATATTCTCATTCAACTACAAAAAGAACCTCACTTACTTCGCAGGTATTTTCGGGGCTATCTCGGTAACGGCGATTATTTACTTTATGCTCTTCAAGGGGCTCAAGGACTCTGCCTTTATGACCGCAGAGAATAAGGCTTGGCTTACGGAGCACACCAACACACTGCTCGGTCTTATCTTCATCGTGAGTGGTATCGTGATGCAGATACTGCACTTCTGCAAGGTGAATATCTTCAAGGTGATCATCCTCATCGGTACCTTCGCCCTCTCGCTCGCCTTTGCGGGTAATGACCTCGTGAACTTTATCGGTGTGCCACTGGCGGGGCTCTCGGCCTTCCAGGACTATATGGCCAACGGTAATGGCGCTTATGACACCTACACAATGGCTGTGAATAACGGCCCTAGCTCTACGCCTTGGTACTTCCTAGTGGGCTCGGGTCTGATAATGGTACTAGCGCTCGTATTTAGCAAGAGTGCTCAGAACGTTATCAAAACCTCGGTAAATCTATCTCGTCAGGACGAGGGCGAGGAGAGCTTCGGTACCTCGCGTATCTCACGTGGTCTCGTACGTGTAGGGCATAGCCTTAGCAAGACCTTCGATGCCATCCTGCCCGATAGTGTGTTGCGCTGGATTGACAGTCGCTTCCGTAAGGATGAGATCATCCTCGAGCAGGGGGCTGCCTTCGACCTAGTGCGTGCCTCGGTGAACCTCGTAATCGCAGGTCTATTGATAGCCCTAGGGACCTCGCTCAAGCTACCTCTCTCTACGACCTACGTTACCTTCATGGTGGCCATGGGTAGCTCGCTCGCCGACCGTGCGTGGAGCCGTGAGAGTGCCGTGGGACGCCTGACGGGCGTGATGGGCGTTATCGGGGGCTGGTTTGTAACCGCTGGTGCCTCGTTCATCATCTCGTGCATATGCGCTGTGGCTATGTACTACGGAGGATTCGTCGCTATGTTTGCGCTATCAGCAATCGCCCTATTCTTGCTCGTGAGCGACCACCTCTTCGCTAAGAAAAAGGATACTGTCGAGGACGAACTATTCATCAAGATACTAGACAGCGAGAAGCCCGAGGAGATGTGGCCACTACTGGCTCAGCACGTACGTCGCACGCAGGTGCGCTTCCTAGAGCATGTGGCCAAGGATTATCTAGCGCTTACAGATGGTCTACTCAACGAAGACTTCAAAACCCTAAGCAAGCTCCGCAATAAGACAGAGGGGCACAAGCGTGAATTCAAGACCATGCGTCGTAAGGAAACACTCTGCCTGCGTCGTATCCCTACAGACGAAGTACTAGAGAAGAGCATGTGGTTCCACCTCGGGGCTAATGCATGCCTACAGACGCTCTACGCTATCGAGCGCTCTACAGATGTCTGCAACGAGCACGTGTCGAATAACTTCAATCCTCTGCCCGAGGAGCTACGCCGTGAGTTCATCCCCGTGCGTGACCAAGTACTGGGCTATATCCAGCTAACGCTAGAGATGATATCTAGCGAGCGTATGGAGGAGGTCAAGAAGGCTCGTGCCAAGGGTAAGGAGCTCAAGGAGCTCGTTAAGGAGATGCGCAAGACACAGATGAAGCGCACGCATAAGGGCGAGCGCGAGAATGTGCGTGTGTCCCTAGTATATATGAATGTACTACAGGAAACTAACGAAATCCTGACGAACCTACGCCACCTGATAGACTATA
>CAMBHQ010000021.1 GCA_945867245.1 uncultured Porphyromonas sp. | reverse complement strand
CATCTCGCCCTATAGCCAGGAGCACTCGGTCTGCAATACGAGTACCAGGCGCTAGCACTAGCTCGGGGTACTCACGTGTAGAGATAGCAGCGATGGATAGATTCTGTAGCTCTCTACCTGCGCCCAGACTGAGCTCCCATTCGCTGGCGAAAGAGTCTCCGATAAGCGTTAGCTCGGCCTCGTGTACAAGTGCTGGGTGCAGACGCCTTACCTCCTTGAGCACCTGTGCATGTAGCAGCTCCTCACGCTTAGACTGAGCCACTAGGAAGTAGAAGCGCTCGAAGTCATCACGATCGTCTATATCCACCGCCCACTTCTTGTCCATCTTGTATGCCATAGAGCGAGGGCCGTAGAAGTGCTTCTGCTCCAGATAAGCAGCTATCTTCGCTACGAAATACAGCCCATTCGGAGCATACTCGATAGGGTAATTCTGCCTGCGATAGGTCGAGTAGTCTATATTCCACTCAGACATAGCCCCCTCATCATCGATAGCATGGAGGAGTACCAACGGCTTACTGCTCACAGACACAGAGGCAGCGAAGTCGAAGCGGTCGCTCCTAGCCTCAAACTGCTGACAAAGGCCCACCGTATGCTCCACTAAGCGTAGCGGATTGGTCGGCTGGAAGAGGACAAAGTAGTCATAGCGCTCTCCTAGCTGTAGACTATCGATAACCTCACGGAGGGCATCGTAGCTGGTAGCCGTATCGCTGGCTAGGTGCTCTGGGCGACGATGCATCGTGATGGGGTAATGACTCAGAGCAGAGATATACTCCTCGGAGTCCGTAGTAAGTATCACCTCGTCAAAGACTGCAGAGTCTAGGGCATTCTCTATGGTATAAGCAATGAGTGGTTTGCCATAAACCATGAGCATATTCTTGTCCACAAGACCCTTTGATCCGCCTCGTGCTGTTATGATGGCGACTTTACGCATAGTCGTAAGTGTCTATTATTAGTGAGTAAATATAAAATGCTGAGTAAAGGTAGCAAAAAGCTGTAAACTAAGTTACAAGCCTCTGTCCTTTACTCTGCATGCTCTGCGGGAGCTAGCCCGCTATAATATGGCTATTAGCCCTGTGCCTGGGCCCATTCGTAGGCCTTGCGGAAAGCGATTATCCAGGGGCTAACCTCGTGCTCGTTACGCTCGGCCTCGGGGTAATAGGCACAAGTCCATGGGAAGATAGCACGCTCTGGATGAGGCATCATAGCCAGGTGGCGTCCGTCAGCCGAGCACAGACCTGCGATACCCTCGGGCGAGCCATTGGGGTTGGCAGGATAGCCCTCGTAGGCGTACTTAGCGACCACATGGTACTTATCACTCTCATAGGGCAAGTGGAACTTACCCTCTCCGTGTGCTATCCAGATACCTAGCTCCGACCCTGCGAGGTCACGGAGCATCACCGACTCGTTGGCTGGTATCGTTAGCGACACAAAGCTGGACTCGAAGCGTCCACTATCGTTGTGCTGCATCTTGTGCTTATCGGCATGCTCGGGATACATCAGCTCAAGCTCTGCCATCAGCTGACAGCCGTTACAGATGCCGAGGCTAAGGGTATCGGGGCGTGCGTAGAAGCGGTCGAGCGTTGCCTTGGCGGTAGCGTTGAATAGGATGCCTGCCGCCCAACCCTTGGCCGAGCCGAGGACATCACTATTGGAGAAGCCTCCACAGAAGACAATCATACGTACGTCCTCGAGGGTTTCGCGCCCGCTAGTGAGGTCCGTAAGGTGTACGTCCTTGACGTCGAAGCCCGCAAGCCACAGGGCGTAAGCCATCTCACGATCGCCATTGGTACCCTTATCGCGGAGGATAGCGGCACGTACGCCACTGCGTTCCTTGCGATCTGGGTCTAGACCAAGGTCGCGTAGCTTACCTGTGAAGCCCTCGGGGAACTTGTAGCGGATAGCTTGATCCTTGTAGTTATGGTAGCGCGCCTCGGCCTGTGGTAGAGCCGTCTGATGCTTATCCATGAGGTAAGAGCTCTCGTACCAAACATCACGCTTAGCATCGATGTCGAGCTCATAGCTACGCTTGCCCTGCTTGATGCTGAGCTTGCGGCCCTGACTAATCGTCGCTATACGGGCGAAGCCGATACTAGCACTGCGCAGGATTTCCTCCGCCTCGGCCGTACGTGTGAGCTGTAGTACCACGCCAGGGTTCTCGGCGAAGAGGAGCTTAATAAGGTCCTGCTCGGGAATAGCCGTGAGGTCTACGTCTAAACCGCCCTTGGCATTGGCGAAGCACATCTCTAGCAGTGTCGTGATAAGACCACCCGCAGAGATATCGTGTCCGGCCAAGACATAGCCACCGGCGATAAGCTCCTGCACTGCAGCGAAGGCATCACGGAAGTACTCAGCCTCCTCTACGCTTGGCACCTCGTCCCCGAGTTTGCCAAGGCTCTGGGCAAAGGCCGAGCCCCCGAGCGCTAGAGGAGCAAAGCTAAAGTCGATGTGATACAGAGCGCTATCGGGGCGTAGCTGCACTACCGGAGAGACGATACGCTTGACGTCGCTCACCTCGGCAGCCGCACTGATGATAACAGTACCGGGGGATAGTACAGGCTCCTCGCCCCCCTCGTACTTCTGTGTCATCGAGAGCGAGTCCTTGCCTGTGGGGATATTGATACCTAGGCTGATGGCAAACTGCGAGGCTGCCTCTACAGCATCGTATAGACGAGCATCTTCGCCCTCATTACGGCAGGGCCACATCCAGTTGGCACTGAGCGACACCCCGCTTAGGCCATGAGTAAGTGGAGCGAAGACAATATTCGTGAGCGACTCCGCTATAGCCATTACTGAGCCTGCTACGGGGTCTACGAGTGCCACCTGCGGAGCATGCCCTATGGTCGTAGCTATACCGCTCTGACCACGGAAGTCTAGTGCCATAGCACCGAGGTCGCTAAGTGGTAGCTGTATCTCGCCCTGACATTGCTGACGTGCTACACGCCCCGTTACAGAGCGGTCTACCTTGTTGGTCAGCCAGTCCTTACAGGCCACGGCCTCCATACGGAGCACATTGTCTAGATACTCCTCTAGCTTATCAGCGCTATAGCTGGGAGCCGAATAATCCCTCTCTACATGCTTATCTGTCATGATAGTCTTAGGCGAGCTGCCGAACATATCGCCTAGGGCTAGGTCAATCGGCTTGTCGCCATTGTCTCGCTCGAAGACAAGGCGCATATCGTCCGTCGTCTCCCCTACCACATAGAGTGGGGCACGCTCACGCTCGGCAATGCGGCGTAGCGTATCTATATGCTCCTCTCCTACGAGTAGTCCCATACGCTCCTGACTCTCGTTGCCTATAATCTCACGGGCACTGAGCGTAGGGTCGCCCACAGGTAGACGGTCCATAGTAATGCGTCCGCCCGTAGCCTCGACTAGCTCGCTGAGGCAGTTGAGGTGCCCACCCGCTCCGTGGTCGTGTATAGAGACGATGGGGTTGTCGCTACGCTCTGCCATGGCACGTACCACATTCTGTACACGCTTCTGCATCTCGGGGTTGGCACGTTGCACGGCATTCAGTTCGATAGCGCCTGCATACTGCCCCGTATTCACCGAGCTCACAGCTCCGCCACCCATGCCGATGCGGTAGTTGTCGCCCCCCATCAGCACGACCTTCTCGCCCGTCTGAGGCTCACCCTTGAGGGCATTATCACGGCGGGCATAGCCTACGCCTCCAGCGAGCATGATTACCTTGTCATAGCCATAGCGTGGCTGCCCCGCTCCCTCTTGGTGCTCGAAAGTCAGCACAGAGCCACAGATAAGGGGCTGACCAAACTTGTTACCGAAGTCGCTCGCCCCGTTGGAAGCCTTTGTAAGGATTTGCCTTGGTGTCTGATAGCGCCATGGGCGTTCGTTGCTATACTGCTCCCAGGCACGTGCCCCCTCGGTGCGCGGATAGCTAGTCATATACACGGCCGTCCCTGCCAAAGGGATACTAGCTCGTCCGCCGGCCATACGGTCGCGTATCTCGCCCCCCGTACCCGTGGCAGCGCCATTGAAGGGCTCTACCGTCGTCGGGAAGTTGTGCGTTTCGGCCTTGAGCGATAGCACGCTATCAAACTCCTCGGTAGCGAAGTAGTCGGGTCTATCGGCCTGCTTGGGGGCGAACTGCTCGATGCGCGGACCCGAGACAAAGGCTACGTTGTCTTTGTATGCCGATACTAGGAAGTTGGGATTCTGCTGACTCGTCTCCTTAATCATCGCGAAGAGGCTACTCTCGCGCTCTACGCCATCGATAACGAAGGTACCACCGAAGATTTTATGGCGACAGTGCTCACTATTCACCTGGCTAAAGCCGAATAGCTCACTATCCGTCAGCTGACGCCCGATGCGTTCGGACACGCCCTCTAGGTAAGCGATTTCCTCGTCGCTCAGGGCAAGCCCCTCCTGCTCGTTATAACCCCGAATATCGGCAATATAACGGATAGGCTCGGGACTTAGGTCTATACGGAATAGGTCTTGGTCGAGAGAATGATAAAGTGCCTGCAACATGGGGTCATAAGACGCCTCAGCTGTAGGCACTGGGTAGTATTCCTCGATACGCTGAATACCCGAGATATTCATATTCTGTGTGATTTCCACTGCATTAGTGCTCCAGGGGGTAAGCATTTCTCTGCGCGGGCCGATATAGTAGCCCTCTAGACACGGGCTATCGATGTATTCGGCATTACCAAAGAGCCAAACGAGAGCTTGTAGCTCGTCTGCGTTTGGCTTCGCTTGCGAGGCAAGGGCAATGATATTGCCCGATTGACTGCGGAAGAAGCTAATCATGGGTTATGTAATAAAGCCTTTTTGAGGTTATATAAATTCCTATGCAAAGGTACTGAATTTACAAGGCTTAGCCAAGAGGGGCATGCATGTACCTGCACATTTACCTAACTTTGTCTCATCACCAAAAGTAACAGCATTATGATAATACGTCATTTATTGCTCGTCTCTGCCCTCGTGCTACTGATGGGTTGTGGGCTAAGCAACACGCCCCAAGGGCCATCTATGCGTGAGCGTGCCATGCGGATACAGACAGGGCTTACTGAGCACCAAGTACTTGACATTATGGGCGAAGAACCCTATACACGTACCTTCGAATATAACCGGAGCGTGTGGTCCTATCGACAGCACTACAGTGGCTATCTGTGGCAGATAGACTTCGTGGACGGACGTGTCGTCGCCCTAAGAAACAACATCGCGGAGCGTCTCGAGAAAAAACACGACCTCGAAGAGTTAGCGAGCCTACAGCAGTCGCAACATAAGCCCATAGTAGTGGAGATAAACCCACAGCCTGCGGCCTCGAGCCCCCAGCCTACTCAGGCGCCCCAGCATGGAGGTTATATCCAGGGGACGTCGCCCGAGAGCTTCGACAAGCTCGTACAACGTATCAAAAGAGCGTTCCACCACGAGCAGATGGGACTTGTCGAGCAGGCAGCCGCCATCTACAGCTTCACGCCCCAGCAAGTGGCCCAGCTAATGCAAATCTTTGACTTTAGGAACGAGCGAAATCAGGCCCTGCGCAAGCTCATCCCTGCCCTCGCCTATCTGCACGACCTAGAGCCGATATACAAATTCTACGACTTCGAAAGCGAGCGCAGAGAGCTCGACCAGCTCATCCGCGCCGAGGGCGAGCGCAGACGTGGCTTACGTAGGCCCTAACAAAACAAATGTTACCCGCCCTATATCTCCAAGGGCAACATCGCATTTATCAGTCTGAAGGCCTGGCAATGTGCCAGGTCTTCGCTATTTAGAGGGGCCTCTCTAATCCGACCGCTATCGAGTAGCGACTGACGCATCACCCCTCGGAGGAGCGGAGTGTCGGGCGTTAACCAGTGGCCCTCAGCATCCTGTAGCACAATATTGCTGTAACGTGTATCCGTGAGCCTACCCTCATAAGTGAAGATAAGCTCCGCTGTCGGGTCTGCGTCCAGCTCAGCCTGTAGCTCGGACGGCACAGCCAAGACAGAGCGTTCCGCCCACTTGTAGCAGTAGACCCCGAGGTTATCAATCGGGCACGGGATGAGGCGACGCACCTCTCGTGGCTTATAGGGCGTACAGCTGGGTACATAGACAGCAGAGGCATCGTACTCGAAGCGCAGTTTGTATACCCCCTCTAGTCGCTGAGCGCAATCCGCTATAATAGCCGACACCAGCTCGAACAACACGAAGGGGGGACGCTGCCCCCCCTCTGCCAAAGTCCTCACTATGCGTTGCTCATGATAAGGGAGCAACTGCGGAACGCCATCGACGAGCCTAATGGTCTCGATAAAGCGTAGCTCTTTAGTCATCGCTTTACTTATCGGTCATCACTCGGAGAATCTTGAGCTCCGTCTCCGCCATACCCTCCGTACCGATTAAGGCTAGATTAACTATACAGCTATCCACATCTCCTGCTACTATGCCCTCTAGCTCCGTACAGCTCTCGTGCTCTAGGGCCAGTAGTGCCGAGATCATCGCCGAGCTAATGCCCGTAGAGGCTTTGAGGCTACAGCTGGGCTTCGCTCCATCGCAAATCATACCCGTTACATTACCTACCATATTTTTGATAGCATAGCCCGATTGCTCCCGCGTGCCACCGAGCAGGTAAACCAAGGCTGCCGAGGAGCCGATACCCGACACGACCATACCGCAGAGACAGCTAAGGCGCCCGAGAAGTTGCTTGATATATACGACCATCAAACCACTCATCATCAGGGCACGGGCAGTAGCCTCGTAGCTCGCCCCCTGGCTCTCAGCAAAGGTCAATACAGGCAATGTAGCCGTAATGCCCTGATTGCCACTACCTGAGTTACTCATCACCGTCAGAGGGGCGCCATCCATACGCGCATCGCAGGCACCACTCGTATACATCAGCATCCGTGCCATAGGGCTATCCCCGATGAAACGTTTGCCAGCCTCGCTCTGTATCATACGCCCCACGCCATGCCCGTACTTATGCTGCAATGAATGCTCCCCTACACGCTTATTCTGCTGGGCGGCCTCGTAGATGAAGTCTAGGTTCTCGAGCGGTGCTGTAGTAGCATATTCGTAGACGAGGTCGAAGCTCAGACGGATATCCTCCTCTGCCACTAGGTGCTGCCCGATAGTCTCGCTACAGCCCTCTATCGGGGTAGTGAGTGCGGACAGTCGGTCTTCGCCATCGCAGGACAGAGCTACTAGGCCGGTATGCGTACGCTCGATGACAGCACGGGCCAGATGCCCAGCCTGTGTATGTACCAAGACCTCTACATAGAGCTTGTCGATACCCTCCCCACTGACATGGCGTATGTCTATGATATTGCGTTCGACTAAGCTTTTGGCAGAGTTGAGCGTATCTTCTCCGAAGCCATCTAGCACCTCCAACTGCCGTTGCGGCAGGCGTAGCACAGCCCCCAGCGCAATAGCAATAGGCAAGCCTATCATACCGGTGCCAGGGATGCCGACCCCCATTGCATTTTTGAGCATATTAGCGCTGAGCAATACCTCTATGCGCTGTAGCTCATCTACTTCCTCCACTAGGCTAGCGGCATAAGCCACGCAGAGCGCCACGGCGGCAGGCTCTGTACAACCCGTAGCGGGCACTACCTCCCGACGGATAAGGGCATCAATACGTTGATAATCGTTCTGGGTCATAGCCGGTGTTTTTTACCGTAAGTATTCATAATAGTACAGAGCGCTAAGAGATAGCCCCAGTACTGCTCTTACAAAGATAATACTTTAGCATATACGACCAAGGCGAGCGCTTAATGCACTCGCCTTGATCGTATGTATTAGGAGGATAAACGGACGCTTAGAATCGTAGCGACAGACCTGCGCGCAGGCTATAGGTAAAGCCGAGGTCATGCAGATACATTCCCTCTCCCTCCAAAGACAAGCCCAACGGGCCTACGAGCTGGTACGAGTAGCCACATGTAGCTGTGCCTCCAGCACTAAGGCGCGAAATAAGAATCGTTGATTGCTCGGGCCGCTGCTCCACCTCTCGTGTCATCGTCTCATGTCCCTGCAAATAATTCCCGCCTAGGGTAGCATGAGCATAGAGCCTATGGCGTCCATAGGCTAGGACATTGACCCCGAGTCCCATACCCACATATAGGTCGCGGGCTGTCGCCTGCTCTAGCCAACGCTCGGGCTGATAGTAGCTACCATCATCCTCGCCGAAGCCCAAACTTAGCACCTTATATAGACGATTCCCTAGGCTCTGTTGCCAAGCCATACCTATGCGGTAGCCGTTGGCGATACGGAGGCCCTTAGCATGATAGCGCATAGGGCCTGTCGTAAGGGATAGCGCATGTTCTCGGCTCTGTGCTGACAGCATCACTATGCTCAGCATAGCCGTAAGTAGAGATAATGTGATCCTCTTCATAAGTATTCATTCATGAATTGTCTCACAAAGGTAAAGAAATTCCCTCCCTGCACAACACTATACAGGACTCCTTACAAACGAAATCCCCCACTACAGAGCAGGCAAACAATACTCAGTAGTGGGGGGATATTTTATACTTTGTGTCGACTAGGCTTCCTTCTTCTGCAAAAACCTCTTCGCTAGGTAGTAGCCACCGACCACGACCACAAGGCCTAGGATAGCATAGCCGATAGGCTTAGTATAGCTCAGCACAGCCTCGTCGAGTTGGTCATAGGGGACTACATGCCCCAGCCAATAGCCGAGCCCTGCGAGGATAGCATTCCAAATACCCGCCCCAATCGTTGTGTAGAGGAGGAAAGGCCCCATAGGCATCCCTGCCAAACCTGCGGGGATAGAGATTAACTGGCGAATACCTGGGATAAGACGCCCCACTAGGGTAGAGGTAGCACCATTCTTAACGAAGTACTGCTCCGCCTGCTCTATCTTCTCGGGGCTCAGTAGGCACATACGTCCGAACTTGCTCGCTGCGAACTTGTACATCACCGGACGCCCTAGATACTTGGCGAGGTAATAATTAAACAAGGCTCCGATGTTACACCCGACAGTGGCCCAGAAGACCACGAGGAAAACATTCAGCTCCCCATTAGCCGCTCTATAGGCGGCAGGAGGCACTACGACCTCACTAGGGAAGGGAATAAAAGAACTCTCGATAGCCATCAGCACCGTTACCCAAAAGTAGTTGAGGTGCTGGAGAATTTCCTTGATGAAATCTAAAGACTCTATCATCTATGCGATACGATTATGAGGACTTAATTATTCACTTTCTTCCAGGTATCCTTGAGCCCTACCGTACGGTTGAAGACAAGGCGTTCGCTAGTCGTATCGGGGTCAATAGCGAAGTAACCCACACGCTGGAACTGGTAGTGCTCGCCCACCTTACCCTCGGCAAGGAAGGGCTCGATACGGGCCTTCTCTACTACGACAAGGCTCTCAGGATTGAGCATCTCCGCTAGGGTCTTATCCTGCACCGATGAGGGG
>CAMBHQ010000020.1 GCA_945867245.1 uncultured Porphyromonas sp. | reverse complement strand
GGTATACAGCTCAAAGGCGCACTGGACCTCCTCGGACAGGTTCGCTCTAGAGAGGACAATATAAACGAAAATACAATAGAGTACACTGTCTCTTACCCAGTCAGCAAAGGATACTACGCAAGCACTATAGACCCCGAGGGGCAGGTTGCTTCGCTCCTCGTCCATGTGTTTAGGCGCAACTCGAAAATAGCAGGCCAGAACAACCTCATTAAAACCTTCGTCTTCCCTGTAAAGTATCGCAAGGTCAAGGTGTTCAATAAGAATCGTAGCTATTTGATTGCCGAGGAGGGTGAGACCCTACGCATACCGACGATGCTAGACCCTAGCTTCGAGAGGAGCATTATATTCCCAAGTGACTTGCCCTATACTTTTAGGCAGGAGGGTGAAGTGATTGTTGTCGAGGCTCCCGCCAACAATGGGAGGCAAACACTGTCGGGTACAATCGAGATAGGGGTCAAGGGAGCTTATCCCGTAATACAGAGTATAGAGCTGAAACAAAACTCTCTGATGGGAAATATGTACACGCCCCAAACTATCGTAGTAGATCTTAACCTGTCGAAGAGTGTAGAGGAGCAGCTCAGAGAGCAGGGCTTCCCCGGTACTAGTTCTTCGTTTGGGATGGTGAAAGTCAAAGGATCGCTCAATGCTCAGACTCTTAGTAACTGGAAAAACTTCTCTCTGTCTGGGGTGCTATTTACACATACTCTTGATATTAGAGAACTGCCTACCCCTGAGATACCTATGGGCCTCGCGAACCACCTCGTGTTCAACCAAGTACTACTACCGAATACGCTCAAGACCATTGGTCAATCTGCTCTCTCCGGCTTATTACTCACCTCTCTACGTCTGCCCGATGGCTTGCAGGATATCAAGTGGGGAGCTCTGGAGGGTACAGAGATAGAGTCGGGAGACCTGCTTATCCCTCATAGCGTAACAAGAATAAGAAACGCTGCTCTACGTAGTCTGAGGACCAATAACCTCGCCTTGCCGAACGGTATTACAGAGCTATCCAAAGAGCTTTGCTCGGGCTCTACCATAAAGCGTGTTATCTTACCCAGTAATCCCAACTTCACGAAAATTGGAGAAAAGGCTTTCTTCAACTGTACGAAGCTACAACGCATACACTGTCACCTACAGACACCACCAAGCCTAGACAAGAACGCCTTCGCCAACCTATACACAGGTCGTGTGATAGTCTATATCCCTACCGGGACAAAAGCAAAGTATCTGGCGAGCGATTGGTCGAAGTACTTCGACCCCAGAGCATTCGTAGAGGTTGCTAATGCACCTATTGCTGAGGAACTATTCAAACTAACAAGCGATGAATTACGATACTAAAATCAAACCGGCAGTAGCTCTCCTAGGGGGAGTGCTACTATTAGCTACGGCTTGTAGCAAGCAGTACGACGATACTCCACTGCGTGAGCGTGTAGACAAGATAGAGACGAGTCTAGGCTCTGTAGAGAGTCGTATCGCTGGATACAACAAAGACTTGGAGGCTCTACGACAAATAGCTAATGCCCTGAAAGCCCGCAACGAGGTAACAAATGTCAAGGAACAGCTTGATGCTCGCGGACGTATTAGTGCCTATATCATCAGCTTTGCCAAAGGCTCAGATGTTACCATCAATATGGGGCAAGATGGGCGAGATGCAGTGCCCCAAAAAATCGTCCTCGTAGATGGTGAGGACGGACACCTATATTGGGGTACGAGCAGCGGTCGTCTCAGAGATGCCTCGGGCAATTACTATCGAGCCGATGGCAATACTGGTGTTACTCCACGGCTCAAGATAGAGGGCGACGAGTGGTATGTATCGTACGACGAGGGACGCACTTGGACCTCCCTCGGACGCGCCAAGGGCAGTGAGGGGGAGAGTAGCCCTGGAGAGACGATGTTTGAGAGCGTAGATTACAAGACGAGTCCTTACTCCGTTGCTATTAGGCTCAAAAACAATGCGGTCTACACGCTACCTCGTAGAGCTGAGCTGAATATATCATTTGACGTAGGTAATGACTTTATGGTGAGCCCCTTTGTGTCCTATACGATTCCTTTCACGATTACGGGAGACACCGAGGGCCTGCGTCTCTATGTCGCAGAGGCTTTCTCCGATTCGTACCAACTCTATTATACCGAGGGGGAGAGGAACGGTCACGTTAAGATCATGGTACACGATCGCAGAGACCCTAAGCTCATACTAGCAGCAGTGCGTCAGGGGAAGACCCATCTGTTTTTCTGTAAGCTAAGCCACGGCGTGATGGAGGTGAAACAGGCTGTTAATCGTGTGTCTGGGCTTCTTGATAGCAAATTTGAGGTACCCGTACGAACGAACTATGAATACAGAGTTCACCTCGCGGATGAGGATAAGAGCTGGCTCTCGGTATCGGACTTGCGTGCCGTGATGCGAGACGAGACCCTACGCTTTACAGCTAAGGCAAACGACAAGCCTTACGGACGAGTCGCAGAGGTGCAGCTGCAAGACAACTATGGCAATGTCCTTCAGACCATCCATGTCTATCAAACGGCGGCCGAGGACAAGAGCTGCATGGTAGAGGTTACGATTAGTGACGGGACAAGCTTTTCAGAAGCCTTTACCCAGATTAGGGATGCTAGTTGGGACGGCAAGGGCGGCTACTATGCCATCAATGAGCATCTACATCGACTCAAAATAAAAGGAGTCCCCTCCGAAAGCGATTGGCAGACTATATTCTATCTGTTTAAATTGTGCCGTATCATAGACCTCAGCGAATCGGGCATTAAGGTTATCCCCGCGAATACTTTTGACAATAGAGGTACATGGTTGGCTGGATTCCGCTCAGCTGGGACCGAACTGGAATACATTATATTCCCTCCTGGCCTAGAGCGTATAGAGGAGAATGCTTTTACCTTCTGCGATAATCTGACGGATGTGAGTATCCCTAGCACAGCGGTTGTCGCTCCTGGAGCATTCAGAAACTCACCTGTAAATAGTAAGATCAAACGATGAGACATACTGCAATACTATGGGTCGGCATAGGACTACTCGTGCTGACGACGATAAACTCTTGCTCCAAGGCTTATGATGATGCCCCTTTGCGCTCTCGGATAAGCAATGTAGACAAGCGTATCACGGATATAGAGACTCGCCTAAGAGCTTACAACCAAGAGATTGCCACCCTGCAAGAGCTCTTGAAGCCTGGGCGAAGCGTCAAGGCGATAACGCAAGTAACCCGGGATGGCAAGCTGGTCGGTTATACCCTAGAGATGAGCGACAATAAGACGCTTTTCTTGCCGATAGGCTTAGCGGGACAAACGGGTAAGGGCATTACTATGGGCGTACAGCAAGAGCCTAGTGATGGTAAGTACTACTGGCGTGTCGATGACCAGTGGCTCATGAATAATGGCGAGCGTGTACTTGCTTTTGATGTAGAGAGCATTAACGGCAAGGAGGGCTTCACTCCAAGGCTGGACATTAGGGACGGAGCCTGGCATGTAGAGACTAGCCCAGATAATTGGCAGAGGCTCGACTATCCCATACAGGGGCCACAGGGAGACCCTGGTGTGGTGCTGCCCGGATTGTTTCAGTCCATCAATCCCTCAGCGACCACAGGCTACTACGAGCTACAACTGACGGATGGGACGATACTACATCTGCAGAGAGAGTTACAGCCCAATCTGGTGCTTGATATAGACCCGCTGACGCTTTCGGATGAGGTGATCAAGAAGTCCTATCAAATACCTTTCTCAATAAAGAACTACTTGGATGGCACCGAGGTATCGGCTGCCTCTGGGATAAAGGTAGAGTTGGGTACGATGAGGTTTTACGACATCGAACTTGTCTGGACAAACGCAGAGAAGACGAGGGGGTATCTACAACTCGAACCCCGCCAATTGGAGGGAACACCCCGAGGCAGCAGGTCTTCAACGGGCTATAACATCTATTTCTTGCGAGAGAATGGCGAGCTTATCCGGACTGTGAACATTAGTTTGCCCTTCTTTTACTGGTCCTAAGGGGGAATGAGGATTAGTTTATCATCTAAGTGTGTTGTATAAGTTAAGCGCGGCCTGATGCCCCTACTAGGTCGACGATCGTCCGCCTATTAGGTCGCCACTTGTCCGCCTATTAGGTCGACGAACGTCTGCCTACTAGGCGGGCAACTCGTCCTCTACTAGGTGGACGAGTGTACACTAACTAGGGGATGAGTAGGCTCGGCGTATGGTTTTCTGTACGCCGAGCCTAGTTTATTATAATTACACTTATTGCTGAGTAAATTATGCTCCACGTATTAGTTTTGTGCATGTTGCCTTGTTTGTCCTGCACAGACTTGCATAGGATAAACCTTGGTGGGTATTTAATAAACCAAAGAGCAACTACTAGCGAAGGCCTTATAGCTTGCTTCGGTTATTAAAAAGTCAAGGCTTGTATTTGCATATCCGAAATAAATATCTAACTTAGCGACACGATAAGGTTAATAATCATAAGCACTACAAGTATCACTTAAAAACAGGTTACGTATGAGCATCTTCCTATCTCTACTACCTATCCTTTTGCTGATCGTACTGATGGTCGGCTTTAAGGTACGAGGCGACTGGAGCGCCGTAGCGGCACTCCTCTCTGCTGTTGCTGTGGCACTCTTCGCAATGCCCGCTCTCGGGGAGTTCCCGATTGAGAAGTACACAGCTATCAATCCAGAGCTAACGGCTGTTACCGTTACCTGGTGGGCTTTTGTAGAGGGAGCGCTGAAGGCTATCTTCCCCATCCTAATCATTATTATGATGGCGATCTATAGCTACAACATCCTCCTAGAGAGCAAGCAAATCGAGGTTATCAAGCAGCAGTTCACGAGCATCTCTAGCGACAAGCGCATCCAGGTGCTACTGATCGTATGGGGCTTCGGTGGGCTTCTAGAGGGTATGGCGGGCTTCGGTACTGCTGTGGCCATCCCTGCGGCAATTCTCATCGGGCTCGGCTTCAAGCCCACGTTCTCGGCACTAGTATCTCTGATTGGTAATAGTGTGGCTACAGGCTTCGGTGCTGTAGGGGTACCCGTTATCACACTAGCGAAGGAGGCACATGGTAGCGACGTGCCTGCACACGTTATCCAGATAGTAGCTGGGGACGTGGTGCTACAGCTATCGGTGCTGATGTTTATGATCCCCTTCGTTATCCTCTACCTGACGGACACGAGCAAGAAGTACATCATCCCCAACATTATCCTGACGCTTCTGGTGGGGGCTATCTCTCTAGCGGCTCAGTTCGCAGCAGGCTACTTCATCGGTGCAGAGACACCCGCTATCCTAGGTAGCATCGCCTGTATCGTCTTCCTCGTTATCTGGGCTAAGATGACCGAGAAGGGCGAGGGACAGAAGCTCAACTATACTGGTGGTCAGCTGGCTAAGGCCTGGGCTGTGTACGGCTTCATTCTCCTCTTCATCGTGCTGGCTAGTCCGCTATCGGGTCCTATCAGCGAGTTCCTCAAGACGCACTGCGTATCAAAGATTCCACTCCCTATCTATGCCGAGGGTAAGACCTTCAACTTCGGTTGGCTCTCCAACGCTGGCCTGATGCTCTTCCTAGGAGCCTTTATCGGTGGGCTGATACAGGGGGTACGCGGAGGTAAGCTCTTCTCTATCCTAGGGCAGACAGTTATGAAGCTCAATAAGAGTGCCGTTACCATCATTAGTCTAGTGGCTATGAGTGCTGTGATGACGCATAGTGGTATGATTAAGGAGCTCGCCGATGCGCTCGTAGTGGCTACAGGCTCTCTCTATCCACTCTTCGCTCCGCTGGTAGGTGCCCTCGGTACTTTCGCTACGGGTAGTGATACCTCGTCTAATATCCTCTTCGGCAAGCTACAGGCCGAGGTGGCAGGACAGCTGGATATGGATGTCTCATGGCTCGCAGCCGCCAATACCGCTGGTGCTACGGGTGGTAAGATTATCTCGCCTCAGTCTATTGCTATCGCTACGGCGTCCTGCGATATGCAGGGTCAGGAGGGCTCTATCCTACGCTCGGCACTGCCCTATGCACTCGTATATGTGCTGATTGCGGGTGTTACGGTGTACGCCTTCGTACACATGGCACTATAAGGTAGAGCCACTAGAGACTATTGCATAATACGGCACTCGCTTCGTTGTTTGCGACATTCGGGCTCGGTCATTTACAGGAGTAAACTCCCTTCGCCCTCAGTCCAGGCGCCTGGCGATTACCGCATTCTCCAAAGTCTAGGCACTATTGCAGACCTCCGAGGTCGTGCAGTATCGGCAGGCCTTACAAGCCAAACAAAGCAAATAGCCCTGCGCTCCGTATGGAGTGCAGGGCTATTCTTTATCACATCAATGGCTAGAGGACTTACGACACTAGGCCAAACTTCTTGAGGTCATCCTCTACGCTGCCGATGCTAGCGATACCGAAGTTCTCGATGAGCACCTTAGCCACGCCCGGAGAGACAAAGGCTGGGAGCGTAGGACCGAGGTGGATATCCTTGACCCCGAGGTATAGGAGAGCCAGTAGCACGATAACGGCCTTCTGCTCGTACCACGCGATATTGTAGGTGATGGGTAGCTCGTTGATGTCGTTGAGCTGGAAGATTTCCTTGAGCTTGAGGGCGATAACAGCCAGAGAGTAGCTGTCGTTGCACTGGCCTGCATCGAGGACGCGTGGGATGCCGTTGATGTCGCCCAGAGGGAGCTTGTTGTAGCGGTACTTGGCGCAGCCCGAGGTGAGTATAACCGTATCCTTAGGCAGGGCCTTGGCGAACTCGGTGTAGTAATCACGGCTCTTCATACGGCCATCACAGCCACTCATCACGATGAATCGACGGATAGCACCGCTCTTGACGTTCTCTACCACCTTATCCCCGAGGGCTAGTACTTGGTTGTGCGCAAAGCCACCGATGATTTCGCCTCGCTCTATCTCGGTAGGAGGCTGGCAGGTCTTGGCGATGGCGATTACCTCGCTGTAGTCCTTGTGGCCGTTCTCGTCCGTAGGGATGTACTTGCAACCAGGGTAGCCAGTGGCGTTGCTGGTGAACATGCGGTCCTTGTAGGTCGAGGTCTTCAGAGGTGGTACGATACAGTTCGTAGTGAAGACGATAGGGCCGTTGAATGAGGTGAACTCCTCGCGCTGCTGCCACCAGGCGTTACCATAGTTGCCGACGAAGTGCTTGTACTTCTTGAACTCGGGATAGTAGTGTGCAGGTAGCATTTCGCTATGCGTGTACACGTCGATGCCCGTGCCCTCGGTCTGCTTGAGGAGGTCCTCCATATCGTGGAGGTCGTGTCCGCTGATGAGGATACCAGGGCGCGTGCCTACACCGATGTTTACCTTGGTCATCTCGGGGTGGCCATACTTGGTCGTATTGGCCGTATCTAGGAGGGCCATAGCATGTACGCCGTACTCGCCTGTGCGTAGTACTAGGGCTACCAGCTCGTCTGCCGATAGGGCCTTCACCGTGATGTCTCGTAGAGCCTCCTGCGTGAACGAGTGGCAGGCCTCGTTGTCGAAGCCTAGGCGCATAGCATGGTCTAGATAAGCCGCCATACCCGTTAGGCCGTAGATGATGAGTTCCTTGAGTGAGCGTACGTCTTCGTTCTGTTCGCTGAGGACGCCCACTTTCTTAGCTTGCTCGGCATAGCCCTCGGGCTGTCCGTCCCAGCTGAGCGCCTCGTGCTGAGGCAGGCTGATGCCTTCGCTCTGAGCCTGAGCCATCAGCTTATTGCGCAGGGCTATACCCTTGGCGATGCGCAGCTGGATAGCGTCGTCGTCGAAGTTGGCGTTGGTAATAGTCGTGAAGAGGGCCTCTGTCACCCAGTGGTTTACCTCGGTGTCGATAGCGTTGCCGGCCTCGCGTATGGAGGTGCTCACGATAGATACCGCCTTGGTAACGAACTTGAGGAGGTCGAGGTACATGGCTGTGCTGGCTTCCTTGCCACACACGCCCTTGATGGTGCAGCCTACACCCTTATTAGCTTCCTGACACTGGAAGCAAAACATTGCATTACTCATAATAGTGATAAATCGTTTATTTGGGTTTGCTGACAAAAGTACATCCTCCCTCGTTGGCAAAGTGTAACCTAGGTTACATCCTAGTCGTCTGGGCTAGGGGGCGAAATAAATACGGGGCGTGTCTCGCTGAGAGACACGCCCCGTAGTGCGTTTGTGGCTTAGGGCCTGGGTTTACTGGCGCTGGCCTAGCTCCTTGTCAAGCTGATAGAGGTACTTGTCCTCGGCCATCTTCACCTTGTTTACGAGGTCGCTAGCTACTTCCTCTTCCTCTACCTGCTCACGGATGTACTTCCAGAAGAAGTCCTGTGAGGGCATATCCTTCTCTGCGCCAGCGATGCGTACGAGCTCCTCGATGCACTCAGACACGTAGCACTCGTGCTTGTAGGCTTCCTCTACGATAGAGAGCGTAGAGCCGAAAGTAGTAGGTACAGCCTCTACAGCCTTGAGCTCTACACGGCCACCACGACGGAGGACGTACTTCATCATATCCTGAGCGTGCTGGATCTCCTCGTCATACTGCTTGTGGAACCAGCTAGCGAAGCCACTGAGACCCTCGTGAGCGAAGTGTAGGCTCATAGAGAGGTATAGGTTGGCTGACCACATCTCGCGGTTAATCTGCAGGTTGATAGCGTCCTGCATCGTCTGTGTAAACTTCATATTTGTTGTCTTGTTATGAGGTCTTGCCTCTGTTAGTAAATCGTTAAGCACTCTATTAACCTAGTTGCTAGGCCAAAGGTTTAGCAAGGCTTAGAACTCGAGCTCGGTGAGTGATCCGAAGTCGGGTATCGTGGCGAAGGCATCGATGAGCCTAGTGAGCCCCGCCAAGGTGCGGGCGCAGTTGATAACGCCACCGTGGCAGAAGATGAGGATGGACTCGTGTCCCTCGGCTTTCTTCTCTAGGATGAAGTCCTGCACACGGGCTAGCTGCTCCTCCTGACTCTCGCCCCCTGGGGTGCGCTCTGTGAGGTAGCGGGCGAAAAACTCGTGGTAGTCTTCGTCGCCGATGATCTCGCTCCAGGGCTTGCCCTCCCAGTCCCCGAAGTTCATCTCGCGCAGTCTGTCATCTCGCTCGGCATCGGCATAACCGCAGTAATCCGCTAGCTTGCTGGCACGCTGTAGGGGGCTACTATATACTCGGTCTACCTTGATACCTGCTAGCCGTGCCTTGGCGGCCTCGGCCTCCTCGGGGAAGCTCTCCCGCACGTCTACATCGGTATTGCCGTAGCAGGTGATAGCACCGTCCCATACGACGGTGGTGTGTCTCATCAAATATACTTTCATCTATCAGTTGCTGTTGTTGGGTTTATTAGTCCTTATGCGTACGCTCTTTGCGCACTGCCCCACGGGTACCGCTGCGCTTGCTGGGGCGCTGTGCTAGAGTGGTATCTGACTCTAGGATTTCGCCTGCTAGCACCTTGGCACGATACTTATTGACAGGGTTGTTTTTGCTGGTTTTGCGCAGGGCCGCGCTCTTACTGGCGTGCTGTAGTCGCTGACTCTCGGCGCGCTCGCTCGCCTTATCGCGTGTGCGGGGCTTGTCCTGCTTGGCTTGCTCGTGGCGCAATACCTTCTCTAGGGCGATATGCTCTAGGACGAGCTCTTTGGTCGGTAGGTCTAGGTCGTCGAATAGGACTAGGTCCTCGGTGCCGACCATATCGCCGAGCTGTGCACGCTTGCCGTTAATCTTGACGCGTCCACGGCGTATAAACTCATCGACCTCACGCCTAGAGCCTAGGCCCGCGTCGCTTATGA
>CAMBHQ010000019.1 GCA_945867245.1 uncultured Porphyromonas sp. | reverse complement strand
TACAGCAGTGCAGGCTCCAAGCTCAATGAGGTTGCTCGCGCTTACACCGAGCTAGCTCCGCGCGTTAATTCCGTCGAGGGCTTCGAGTTTATATGGATTACAGACGGCATTGGCTGGCATGGAGCCAAGAGTAAGTTACAGGAAGCGTTCTCGGCTATTCCCAAAATATATAATCTTACTACTTTGCCTTTGCTTATCTCCGAGTTACAAGCCGAAGGATAAAGATATGCAGCGATACTACCAAAGCGACAATCGGGATTTTACTCTGCTTCATGGAGACTGCCGAGAGCTCCTGACACAATTCTCCTATGAGTTTGATATGATATTTGCTGATCCTCCCTACTTCCTGTCTAGTGGCGGTATATCATATCAGAGCGGAGAGGTCGTGTGCGTCGATAAGGGAGAATGGGACAAGAGTATTAGTGCGGAGGAGCTGGAGGCATTTAACCTCGAATGGCTTAGTCTCTGTAGAGAGAAGCTCAGCCCCGGTGGTACTATATGGGTGAGTGGCACTCATCACAATATATTCTCTGTAGCTAACCAGCTCAAGCGCTTGGGCTACAAACTACTGAACGTGATCACTTGGGCAAAGACCAATCCTCCGCCTAATATATCGTGTCGCTTCTTTACACACTCTACAGAGTTTATCCTATGGGCTCGGCGCGAAGCCAAAGTACCACATTACTATGATTATCAGAGTATGCGTCAGAGTAATGGAGGCAAACAGATGACAGACGTATGGTCGCTCCCCGCTATCGGGCGCTGGGAGAAGAGCTGTGGCAAACACCCTACACAGAAGCCACTGCCATTATTATCACGCATTCTGCAGGCTAGTACACAGGTAGGCCAGAGGGTGCTAGACCCCTTTGCGGGGAGTGCTACCACAGGTATTGCCGCTAGCTTACTCGGTCGATGTTTCCTAGGCATCGACAGCTCTGCCGACTTCCTAGACCTTGCAAAAGCCCGACGAGAAGAACTCACGGACCCACATATCCGCCAAGACTACCTCCGTCGCATCAGTGCGACGCTCGACAGACAACAAACAATTAAATGAATTATAAATACTTCCGCACATTAGCCCTCGGGCTAAGCCTATGCACCCTCGGGCTAAACGCATCGGCGGGCATACAGCACCTATTACCCAAACCTCAGATAGCTAAGCAGCAGGCAGGCACATTGCAGTTCGCCAGCCTAAACGTCAAGGGCATATACCTCCAGAATGAGATGCGCCAGACGCTCAGAACTTATGGCATTACCGTCGATGCTAGTAGCAAAATCACCCTAGAGAGCGTACTCGTCCCTAGCCTCCCTAAGGTAAGCCACAACAAAAATGAAGCGTATCGCCTCGTCATCAATAAGAGCGGTATCCGCATCGAGGCCCAGCAACCCCTCGGCCTTTATCGTGGACTACAGACACTAGACCAACTACTAGCCTCGCAGACCAAGAGCGGAGCGCTCGACTACTGCGAGATTATCGACTGGCCTAACTTCCGCATACGTGGCTATATGCAGGACGTAGGGCGCACCTACATCCCCCTAGACGAACTCAAGCGACAAATCGCCCTACTGGCGCGCTACAAAGTGAACGTGTTCCACTGGCACCTTACCGAGAATCAGGCGTGGCGCTTAGAGAGTAAGGCCTTCCCCCAGCTCAACTCTGCCGCCTCTATGACCCGCATGGCGGGCAAGTATTACACGCTTGCCGAGGCCCGAGAGCTCGTAGAGTATTGCCAGCGTCTACGCGTTACGCTCATCCCCGAGCTCGATATGCCTGGGCACAGCGCAGCCTTCGAGCGGGCTATGGGCTTCGGGATGCAGACGCCCGAGGGCAAGGCCGCACTAAAAGTCCTCCTCCGAGAAGCCTGCGAGGCCATGGAGGTCCCCTATATCCATATTGGTACGGACGAGGTGACGTTCACAGACCCCTACTTCGTCCCCGAGATGGTGGCCTATGTGCGTAGCCTCGGCAAGAAGGTTATCTCGTGGAATCCTGGCTGGGAGTACAAACTCGGACAGATAGATATGACCCATCTGTGGAGCTATCGGGGCAAGGCTCAGCTCGGCATACCCGCCATCGACAGCCGCCTGCATTATATCAATCATTACGACCTCTTCGCCGACCTCGTGATGCTCTACCATAGCCGTATCTACGACCGCCCTCAGGGCAATTATGGCTTAGCTGGCACCATCGCTGCCGTGTGGAACGATAGGCTCATATCCGACCCTCGTAGTATCATGGCTCAGAATAATGTCTACCCTGCCATGCTTGCCCTAGCAGAGCGCAGTTGGATAGGCGGTGGCGAGGGCTACTTCGATGCCCCTACAGCGGCTCTCGACTTCAGCGCCAAGGACAGCACACGCACTGCCTTCATCGACTTTGAGCGCCGTATGCTCTGGCACAAGCAACGCTTCTTCCGAGACGAAGCCTTCCCCTACGTACAGCAGAGCCACGCGGCTTGGTACATCAGCACGGTCTACGACAATGGGGGCGACCTCAGCCGTAGCTTCGCCCCCGAGGCGAGTTATCTAGCCGATTGCCGTGCCGAACGTCTGGCACCTCCTGCCGAGGTCGGTACGGGCGACTACCCCTACGTGCAGGGCACTTATGGCTCGGGGGGCTATCTGCGCCACGTGTGGGGTAAGACCTGCTACAGCCTTATAGCCGAGCCTCAGCCCAACAGCACAGCCTACGCCACCGCATGGATACACAGCGAGCAGGCACAGCAGGCTGGGCTACTCCTAGAGACGCAGAACTATAGCCGCTCCGAGAGCGACCTAGCGCCCCCACAGGGCAAGTGGGACTATAAGGAGAGCCGTGTGTGGCTCAATGGACAGGAGCTACTCCCCCCACGCTGGACGGCCACGCATAGCCAGAGGGACAACGAGCAGGAGCTAGGCAACGAGAACGCTACGGCACGCCCACCGATGCAAGTATCTCTGCGCAAGGGCTGGAACCGCGTACTCATCAAGCTCCCCATCGACCGCTTTAGCCGTCCTGAGGTACGCCTTAATAAGTGGATGTTTGCCTTTGCGCTGACGACACTCGATGGTCGGGATGCCTTGCCTGGCCTCAGCTACGCTACACCACGCATACAGACACATCCCCCTAAATCAATCGACTAATGAGCAAATACCAATTAGGACTCGCCCTCAGTGGCGGTAGCATCAAGGGCTTCGCCCACCTCGGTGTACTCAAGCGCATGGGCGAGCTAGGGCTACAGCCCGATATTATCGCCGGTACGAGTGCAGGCTCACTCATGGGGGCGCTCTATGCCGACGGCTATAGCCCCGAGGAGATACTGGAGCTATTCGACGACCGCGGCTTCGCTACGATGACCAGCCTTAGACCTCTCGGGGGCGGGGTCTTCGACACCGGCAAGTTCGAGGGCTTCCTCTCCACTCATCTGCGCCACAAGCGTATCGAGGAGCTCCCCACACCTCTGCGCATCGTGGCTACCGACCTCGACCGAGGCTGTCAGCACATCTTCACCGAGGGACCTCTGGCCAAGTGCATCGTCGCCTCCTGCAGCATCCCCGTACTCTTCAATCCCACAGAGATAGGGGGCGTAAGCTACGTGGACGGGGGGCTCTTCCGCAACTTCCCTGCCAGCGTGCTACGTCCAGACTGCGCGCTCGTACTAGGCGTACACCTCAATCCCGCACAGCCCAGCGAATACAAACAGACCATTATGTCCGTTGCCGAGCGCTCATGGCAACTGATATTCCGTCAGAATGCCCAGTACGACCGCCAGCACTGCGATATCATTATCGAGCCTCAGGAGGCCATTGACGTCGCTATGTTTGATGTTACCTCGTCTCGTGCTATCATGCAGCTAGGCTACGACCTCGCCAGTCAAGTGCTCGATAGTAGCGATGCCGAGAGCAAACTAGCCCTACTCCGCTAGGAGGCCGAGTGCTCTCACTAGGCGAATACGACAGCGCCCCAGCACGTGGCTCGATAGCACGTGCTGGGGCGCTGGTCTATATCCGGCCCTAGCCTAGCGGAGGATGGAGGCTACGACGCCTATGCGTAGCGCCTCTGGGTCTTTCTTGAGTCGGACGAAGTACGGGAAGAGGTACTCGTCGATAGCCGTCGTTATCGCCTGACTAGAGCCGTAGCTATTAGCGGTCGTGGTACGACGACTTACGGGGATAAGGCGTAGGTCGAGGTCCTTAGCGACTGTCCACTGGCCATTGCTATAGCTGGCATGGCGCTTGAGGTGCTCGGTCAGCACACGGCTGATGTTGTAGAAGTTGTAGTAGGCTGCCGTCGAGCTATAAGGCGTCGAGAGGTAACTTGTAGAGGCCTCGCTAAGCTCGGTCTTGCGGTCTCGGAAGTAAGTTGCCACCGAGTCGGCTGGCATCAGCATCATATAAGCGGGCGGGTTCAGTAGTACCTCGCTAGGGTTGTCAATCGTGAGCTTGAGCTGTGTGTCGGCGAGCGTCCAGTTATCACCGATTGTCGTCTGCCCCTGACTGGCCAGCAAGCGTTGCATCTGCGCCTTGCTCAGCGTGATGGCAGTATGCACTCCGGCAGGTCCCTTGGCGTAAGTGTGCGTATCGCTAGGCTGTAGCAGAGCCTCGGTCTGTGTACTCGACAGACCATCGGCACGGGCGGTGAGCTTAGTATTGATAAAGCTCACCGAGCTTCTGAGGGTACTATCGCCACTAGCATAGCTATAATGGAGCATCAGACGTGTGCCCTCTACTCTGAGCACGGCACCACTACCTGTAGCATTACGCACGTACATACCAGCGAGGATATGCTGATTAAAGGCCTCCTGCGTCTGGAAGTACTCGGGATGCTGGCGTGTGGCCTCGTAGATACGCTGGCCAAGCTCTGCGCTCAGCTTAATGGGGAGATAGTAAGCGCTATCGGTCTGCGAGTAATGGTAGCTCTTCTTATCGCGCTCTATGCTCACCACCTGCTCACCTAGGAGGCGACTAGGGTCGGCATACTGCGCTAGGCTCTGACTGCTGCTCGTCTCGCCCGTGAAGCCCTGGGGTACCTCGTACACCGAGATGGCTAAGGGAGCTGAGCCCGAGCCGATATATCCGTTGGTCTGCGAGAAGAGGAGCTGTAGCTCGACGCTATCGATGCGTCCGCCCACTGGGGTCTGTGCGAAGCTAAGGCCCGCTGCCGTACGAAACTGCGTTACGAAGTCGGCCGAGAAGTTGCCGTAAACGGGGTCGCTATACGCTCCGAGTAGGCCCGAGGTCGAGGTGCCCGTGTAAGCACTGGGGGCAGCCACTGTAGAGGCCTCGAACTGTAGATAATACTTCTCGCTCTCTACCACGTCGCTACGTGTCTGTATGCCCTCACCAATAGCAGAGAGGCCGTCCTCACAGCTGCTGAGACCGGAGAGCACAAGGCCTAGGCTCAGCGCCGCTGCATAGTACTTTTTCATGTCGTCTGACTAATGACTAGTCTGTTATAGGGTATTATAAAACTCGTTATACACCTCTGCCGAGTGCTCTGCACCTGGGTAAGGCATCAGGGGCTTACCGCTAGCCTCGGCATAGGCCAATAGCTCGGCGTCCACCTCGGCACTACCGAGCACAATAGCGTCGGCATGAGCGATGGCTAGGCGCATCAGAGCGCGGAAGTCGGTCTTCCCCTCCATAATAGCGTAATCCTCGGCTGGTATATTGTCCGCCTCTAGCTTACGAAAGAGCGTCTCGGGCATCTCGGCAGGCGTAGGCTCGTTGTACAGACTCACGACGAGCTTGGCTCCGGCGAAGGCGGGGTCGTCGTGATACAGCCTGCGCAGGTAAATAGTCGCTAGGGCAGAGAACAGCCCATGGCAGTGTATAATCTCGGGAATCCATCGGAGCTTCTTGACCGTCTCTAGCGAGCCACGGACGAAGAAGATAGAGCGCTCGTCATTGTCGTTACCTGTCTTGGGCGTAGGCTCAAACATCGTCTTGCGCTTGTAGAAGTCATCGTTATTGATGAAGTACACCTGCATACGCGCCGAGGGAATGGAGGCTACCTTGATGAAGAGCGGATGGTCGCGGTTATCGATGGCGATATTAGCTCCAGAGAGGCGAATAACCTCGTGTAGCTGGTTGCGACGCTCGTTGATAATGCCATACTTAGGCATAAAGAGTCGCACTTCGTTCTTGTGATGTTGGATGAACTCGGGCAACTCGCGCGACACTTTGGAAATCTCGCTCTCGTCTACATAGGGGAATATCTCCTGTGAGATGTAAAGGATACGTCTAGTACTCATCAATTATATTACTCGCTGAGGATAGGTATAGATACAGCAACCCTCAAATTACTAGTGCAAAGATACTAAAAAACAGCGTATGGCAGAATAGCCCCGAGGCAGACCCTGCTATAAGACTCGCCCCCAGAGGACTCTACGAGGGTCCTCTGGGGGCGATAATTGTCATCTAGCTAAGCTAAAAAGCTACTTAGCCTAGATTAGTAGAAGCGTGCACGATTGTCCTCTATCTTGGCACGCTGTACAGCGTTACCGAAGACACGGCTAGCAATCTGATAGGCCGTAGCCTGCTCGTTCTGCTTGGCCTGTGCCTCTAGACCTGCCGCTGGGGCTGCGCCATCCTTGGCCACAGGCTGTAGCACCATCACCTCTACACCCGCTACGAAGGGGGCAGAGAGCTTGCCCAGTGGCGTTGTCATTGCCTTACCATTGAAGGCTGCAGCCTCGCTGCCACGCACCATATAGTCTACACCTACTAGTGTATCCACCGTCACGTTGAGCTCCGTGGCGTAGGCCTCTAGGCTAGCGAGGGGCTTCTGTGAGAGCTTAGACACTAGGTTCTCGGCACGCTTCTCGGCCGAGAGACGTGCTACTATCTGCTCGCGCACCTGACTGAGAGGCATCTGCCCTGCTGCGTAGTGCTTGTTGGCACTAGCGATGATAAGGTAGTCGTTACCTACACGATATACCTTGTCGGTGATATCGCCTTCCTCGGCACGTAGCGCCCACGATACGAGCGAACGGCTAGAGGGAATGTAGCCCAGTGTAGGTACAGAGGTAGAGACGGTCGTAGACTTAACGACAGTAAAGCCTTCCTTCTCTGCCTTGGCCATCATATCCGCGAACTTGCCACCAGCACCGAGAATGCGGTTGAGCGCATCGTACTTGCCGTTGTAGGTCTTCTCAGAGAAGCTAGCATCGACGTTCACGAGAGCGAACTGATACTTATCTACAGCGGGCTTGGCATCCACCGACTGAACGATAATCTTAATACCTCCGTTGTCGATAACAAATGGCTCTCCTACTGCCTTCTGATAAGCATCGGCAAAAGGTGACCCGGCCAACTGTGCCTCGCTGAAACTGTCCATAGGAATGCCGTACTGGCCCTGCTGACTGAGACGACCTCCGTTAGCCTTGCTCGTAGGGTCTTGGCTATACTTACCGACTAGCTCCTCGAAGTTAGCCCCGCCCTTGATAGCAGTTACTAGGGAGTCCGCCTTGGCGCTCATCACAGAGTCTAGCACGATCATACGCAGACCGAGACTCTCCGTAGCGCTCTTCTTAGCCACGAGCTTAACGAGGTTGTACTTGTCGCTCACTAGACCCGAGTTGTGTGCGGCCCCTGGGGTAGCGGTCTTTAGGAACTCTACCTCGCCAGCGCCTAGCCCTAGCTGGTCTAGCTCGCTACCCGTAAAGAAGACCTCACGATACTGCCCGTTGTGGTTGCGCACGACGTCGCCTACGTTCTCACTCGTAGCAGCCTGTAGCTCGGCGAAGGCCTCACTAGCCGTCTTCTCGGCTGCCTTGTAGTCCTCGGCACTAGGCGTTACCTGTACGGCGACATAGCTCATATCGACAGAGGGCTCCTGCGAACGGAAGAAGTCCGGATGGCTGTCGTAATACTTCTTGATAGCCTCATCGCTAGGTGTATCAGCCTTGTCCGTACCAGCCATAGGCGTACTACGTACTAGCGCCACAGTACGTGCGCCATCGCCCTGAGCCAGCTCTTGGTCTAGCTTGGTAACCTTGTAGCTACGGGCCAGAAGCGTGTGTATCTTCTGCTGTAGACGAGAGGTCTGGAGGCTTTCCTGTAGGCTATTCCACTGCGCCTGAATGCTACGCATACCCTGCTGTTGCTCGGCGGGCATAGCCTGGATAGACTCATCGCTAAGCTGCTTGATAAGCTCAGCAACGGCCTTGCTATCCTTGATATCTACCCCGAAGGCAGCGAAGAACTGCTGCGCCTGAGGTGCAGGCGTCACGCCATTGCCTGTAAGCAGGGCGTACACCTCGTCGGCTGTCACGCTAATGCCGACCTCACTGGCGAGCTTACCGAGGATATGCTCGGCCGTAATCTGCTGTGCCAGGGCATTGTTGGCCGTCATGCGCTGCTCGTCGCTGAGCTGACCGCCAGACTGCTGCTGCATCTGCTCGCTGATGACCTGTAGGCGACGCTCGTAATCCTCGATATTGATTTCTTCGCCATCGACAGAGAGGACCACACGCTGGTTCGCCGAGAACCACGAGTTACCGCTCTGTAGGGCATCGCCTAGTACAAACGCAGCTAGGGCCAGGCCGACGAAGCCGACCATAAGACCCGCATTACTACGTATTTTCTCTAATATTGCCATGCGTATATTTAATTGTTTGTTTATCCTATAGATATAATCGGGGGCAAAGATACAAAATTATTGCGGTCGGCGATTAGCCCCGAAACTCTAGACAACGGAGCTCGGAGCCTAGCAGACAAGCACCCTCTGGGAGGGCGCAAACTAGCGAGAGAAAATACTACAGACGATACACGACTCCTAGCGAGACCTCACGCCCCCGCAATGGCATTGAGAAGGTTTCTGTATTAAGGTCGTGTATATATTCCACTCTGTAATCTGTACTGCCAAGAAGATTGGTGCAAGCGAAAGAAAACTCTAGCTGCTTGCTCAGCCTGTAGGCTATAGAGCAGTCCAGAAAGACTCCCCTAGACCATAGTCCCCGACCTAGCTCATTCCAATAGCTCTCTGCCCCCAGCTTGCATTGCCATGCCTTCGTAGGGCTTGCATCGAGAGAAAGACGTGCTTTTACGAGGGAGAGACCTGTTGATACCACTTGATAGCGATTGTTACTCAGCCACCAGCTACTATACTCGACCTCAGCTCTTGCCGACAAGAAATCGCCAGTACGTAGCACACAGCGCAGGCTATGCACCAGAGACGAGCTAGTGGCCTCGCTAATAGCCTCATTCTGCATCAGGCTATATCGCCTCCCCTTGTATGCTAGGTCGTACTTAAATGTAAGCCCTGCATCAAGCCAAGACTTATCTAGTCCGGCTATTACAGACCATTGCCTAGAGGTATTATCGTAGGTCTCATAAGCCTGGGTATAACTAGTAGCATCGTACCTGTGGCTAAGGATATAGTCCTGCGCACGGAGACTGTAAGACAAATGCATTCTCCCGAATAGCGCCCGATAGATATTCTTATAGTTCAGCCCTAGAGAGCCTCCCCATATACTCGTCCTATGAATATCCCTCGGAGGCACGAGGTAATTCCAATAGCTCGTCCGCAATCCCCCCAAGAGCGGGTATGGCTCCGAGACGAGGCGACTGCTGTGGTTGAGGCCCATAGACAACTGTAGCTTCGTCGTAACATCTTGCTTCCAGTGGACGTTTGTCGATACAGAGTACAATGTCCGCGAGGCTTTCGCCCCCTCCTGCTCGCTCGCTAGCGCAATGTGCTCTACCCTCGGGGACAAGGCTATAGACCAGAGTCCTGCTGTATATCGATGTGTATAACTAGGGCCAATACTTAGGTCAATATGCGACGAGCG
>CAMBHQ010000018.1 GCA_945867245.1 uncultured Porphyromonas sp. | reverse complement strand
CGTTCTGCGTTGGATTTCGAAGGAAAGGCTTCCCGCTTGGAGGGGCTGTCTGGCCTTGCCTGCTATCTGTTGGCAGGGATACTTGTCTATCTATTCGTTGGATGGGCCGTAAATTCAGTCTCGGGGAGCTTTCTGATTCTTCTGGTGCTGCTGGTTTGGATTGTTGTGGCCTTGCTACATCTCGGAGCCGTTAGTCTGTGTGTACGTAGGCTACGACACTTGGGACGGTTGCATAAGGTGCTACTCGTTGTGCGCTTTATTCCTACAGCATTGATACTTTTACTGTTTACGCTATCGGTGCTGATGGACGATGGAATATGGGATAGGGCTTGGGGGGCTTGGACTGGCTTAGGGACGCTATTGCTCTTGCTGGTATCGATGGTGCTTGTGATTGAGGCTATACTAAATATCCTATGCTTAATATTGCTCTCATTCTGTTCGGATAGGAGCGCTATGGAGAGGCCGTAGAGATGCAGTGGGCCTCCTATTGTTTAGCAGTAGACGTATCTATAAACAAACAAGAGCTAGCAAGCGTGTACTACGGCTTGCTAGCTCTTGTTTCGTATTGAGGTTTCGTCTAGGGGCGGGGATAGAAGCGGGGAAGCTCGGCCCAGATGTCTTCGGCGAAGATGTCGAGGATGTAGGGGCTTTGCTTATTCGCCATCAGGGTATGGAGGCCATAGGTCTTCGCCAGTGCAAGCGAGAGGTCGCGGTATTCGCGCAGGACCACTAGGCGTGGGTTGCCGCCTAGGCCGATGAGCGTCTGCTCTGCACTCAGCGGGGTATTGCTTGCTGTCGGCATGGGGCACCACTGCTGCGCCAAGTGGGCGAGGTGCTGAGGGCTAGGCTCCTTACCATCCTGCTCTATGACCATCTGTCGAATGCCTAGCTCGCTAGCTAGGTAGGTGAGGGCCGGGTGGTAGACGAGGAGGTCGGGCGTAGTCTCTGTGGCGGAGGTTTGGCGGTACGCCTCTAGTCCTGTGCTCAGTTGCTGGATTAGGCTATCGGCATAGTCCGTATTGACCTTGTCTGGGAATACCTCACGCAGGGCCGAGGCTATATTATGGCTCATAACCTCTAGGCCCTGAATGCTGAACCAATAGTGAGGGTCTGCAATAGTGTGCTTATGGTTGCCGTGGCTATGCTCCACTAGGATGTGCCGGAGGCCTTGGTCTAGGCGTACGAGCTTGATATCAGGGTTAATCTGTCGGACACGCTCTACCCATTGACTCTCGAAGCCGAGGTCGCCCACGTAGTACCAGGCATCACACTGCTCTAGGAAGGCGACAGTCTCGACTGTCGGCTCGTAGTTCTCTGGGATGGCTCCGCTGGGTAGTAGCACGTGGCACTCTGTCTGAGTGAGTGCAGAGCTGTCGAGCATACGCTTGATGAGCCCTTCACTCGGGGCTATAGTCAGGGCAATGCGGTATTTGTCGCTCTGCTGAGTCCCTTGGCAGGACACTAGATACAGACTAGCGACTAGGGCAAAGGAGAAGAATAGGATTTGTGATAACTTCATTGGTCTTATTCTTGTGGACTTAGGCCTAGGCTTGCGGCCTTCTCTAGCATCAATTGGTAGGCGGGTTCGTATTCGTTGGGGATGAGCCCATCGAGGATGGCATCCTTGATATGCTCTTTGATAATACCTATCTCGGGGCAGGGGCTGAGCCCGAATACGCGCATGATAAGCTCGCCATCCACAGGTGGCTGGAAGTTGCGTATGCGGTCTTTCTCCTCAATGTCCCTTAGTTTCTGGCGCACTACTACGTAGTTGTCGAGGTAGCGACGTACGCGCTGCGGGTTCTTACTGGTGATATCAGCCTCTACGAGGAGCATCAGGTCTTCGATGTCGTCGCCAGCATCGAAGAGTAGGCGTCGTACGGCAGAGTCTGTAACGCCTTCGTCTACGAGGGAGGCGGGGCGCATATGTAGCTCTACCAGTTTCTGCACGTACTTGAGCTTGCTGTCGAGGGGTAGCTTGAGTCTGCGGAAGAGCTTGGGGAGCATCTTGGCTCCTATGTATTCGTGGTTGTGGAAGGTCCAGCCTAGGCGCGCATCGAAGCGCTTGGTGCGTGGCTTGCCTATATCGTGCAGGAGTGCAGCCCAGAGTAGCCACAGGTGCTTGTCGCTCGGCTCAAGCTTCGATAGGGCCTTAGCCATATTGTCCACGACTTTGTAGGTATGCGTTAGATTGTCCTTGTGCCCGATGCCATCTTTGGTGTCTGCGCCCTTGAGGTCATATAGCTCAGGGAAGATACGTTGCATTAGCCCCGTAAGCTCGAATAGCTCTAAGCCTATAGATGGGCGAGGGGATAGGAGTATCTTATTCAGTTCGGTGATAATGCGCTCGCCACTGATAATATCGATGCGCTCGGCATTGCGCCCTATGGCAGCGAAGGTCTCGGGCTCGATGAAGAAGCCCAGCTGACTGGCGAAGCGTATAGCCCGCATCATACGTAGCGGGTCGTCGCTGAAAGTGATATCGGGGTCTAGGGGCGTGCGGATACTGAGGTTATCCATGTCGTACAAACCATCGAAGGGGTCTAGGAGCTCGCCGAAGCGCTCCTTATTCAGACAGATGGCTAGAGCGTTGATGCTGAAGTCACGACGCTCCTGGTCTTCCTCGAGCGTCCCGTCCTCGACGACTGGTTTACGGCTGTCTGGGCTATAGCTCTCTCGCCGAGCCCCGACGAACTCTATCTCTACCCCCCTATGCTTGACCTGGGCGGTACCGAAGCGTGAGAATACAGAGAGCTGCGACTTGGGTAAGCGCTTGGCCACAGCCTCGGCTAGCTCTATGCCACGTCCGACCGATACGACATCGATATCCTTGCTTGGGCGAGCAAGATATAGGTCGCGTACGTAGCCCCCGACGACGTAGGTCTCTAGACCGAGCTCGTCCGCCACCTCGCCGATGAGGTGGAGGAGTGGCGTATCAATCTTGCGGTATATGTGGTCTTCTACAATCATTGCGTATTGGCCAGTGCTACCTTACTTCAGTAGTTTTAGTACGTGTCCCATGCGTTCCTTCTTGGTCTGCATGTAGTAGGCGTTGTGCTTATTGGGTGCTACTTCTACGGGGACAATCTCGCTAATCTCTAGCCCATAGGCCTCTAGCCCAACGCGCTTGACGGGGTTATTGGTCATTAGACGCATACGGCTAACGCCCAGCTCGCGCAGTATGTGCGCTCCGACGCCGTAGTCCCGCTCGTCGGCATTGTGTCCGAGGTGGAGGTTGGCATCGACAGTATCTAGGCCTTGCTCCTGTAGTTTGTAGGCTCGTATCTTGTCCATTAGTCCTATGCCTCGTCCTTCCTGATTGAGGTAGATGATGAGTCCTCGCCCCTCTGCCTCTATCATCTGCATAGCTTTGTGTAGCTGCTCGCCACATTCGCAACGCTGACTACCGAAGATATCCCCAGTCATACAGCTAGAGTGTACGCGCACTAGTACGTCTTCGCCATTGCGTATGTCGCCCTTGAAGAGCGCTATGTGCTCTAGTCCGTTGCTTTTCTGACGGAAGGGTGTTAGACGGAATTCGCCCCACTCGGTAGGCATAGCCACTTCCTCGCCCACCTCTACCACGCTCTCGGTGCGTAGACGATAGGCGATGAGGTCCTTGATAGAGATAATCTTGAGGTCGAAGCGACGGGCCACCTCCATAAGCTCGGGCAGGCGGGCCATAGTGCCATCTTCGTTGATAATCTCTATCAGGGCGGCAGCGGGCTGTAAGCCACAGAGTTTGGCGAGGTCTACTGCAGCCTCGGTGTGTCCGGCACGCTGCAGTACGCCCTTGCTACGTGCTCGGAGCGGGCATATATGTCCTGGGCGTGCTAGGTCGCTGGGGCGTGTCTCGGGGGCGGCGAGTGCTAGGATGGTCTGTGCTCGGTCGTACATCGATACACCAGTGGTACAGCCATTTCCGAGGCGGTCTACCGTTACCGTAAAAGGCGTCTCGTGTACAGAGGTGTTGGTCGGTACCTGCATCTCTAGCTCTAGCGCTCTAGCACGCTCCTCGGTGATAGGGGCGCAGAGGACGCCACGGCCGTAGCGCATCATGAAGTTAATTTTCTCGGGCGTAACCTTCTCGGCGGCAATGATGAAGTCGCCTTCGTTCTCGCGGTCCTCGTCATCTACGACGATAACGAACTCTCCGTTGCGGAAGTCCTCGAGGGCTTCCTCTATGCTATTTAGCTTGATTTCTTCGCTCATAATATATTGAGGCTACTAGGGGTAGCTATTGTTTTAGTCGTTATAAGTAAGGTCGGATGTTTGTCCTCCGTGGTGTTTGTTGATTTCGTCCCGTAGCTCTAGGAGTAGTCGATGGCTAGTCTTGAGGTCGCGCAGACTAGCACGTCTGCGGATGTCGAGTAGCCAGATGAGTGGCAGCGACAGCGGTAGGACGATATTGAGCAACCTAAGCCCCCAGCGGTAGCTCGCTTGGTCGGGGAGGATGCGTGGGATAATACGTTGGCTTAGGATGGGTAGGTCTTGCAGCTTGGCAAACTCCATGCGCTGGCGAGTGTAGTGTAGCTCACTGATAAGGTCCTCGCTAGCCTGATAAGCATGTCCCATGATAGGCTCTGTAGGGCTGTAGACCCAGCGCTCTAGTAGAAGGCGTTGCCAGAGGAAACGCTTCGAGAGCCAAGGGCTCGCCAGTAGCTCATCGATATAAGCGAGTAGCTTGTCTAGCTCGCTCTGGGCCTTAGCGTAGTTTACCTCCTCGAGGGCTAGCTCCTGATACTCGAGCTTGCGGACACGTGCCGTGCCGAAAAGGCGACGGAAGAAGACGCCGTAGGCCTCGGTATTGAGCGAAGCCGAGTCGCGGGTCGCCTGCCAAGTAAGCACAATACCTATGGGGAGGAGTACGAGGGTCGAGAGCCACATACCTGGTACTACGCCTATCTTCTCGGAGCGAATCATATTCTGCCCGAAGGTATCTATGATATAATAGGTAATGAAGAAGGCTACAGAGGTTAGTACGGGGACACCGAGTCCGCCCTTGCGGATGATAGCACCGAGCGGAGCTCCGATAAAGAAGAAGACGAGGCAGGCTACGGGGAAGGTGAACTTTTTGTGCCACTCTTGCCTATTGGTGCGGTACTCGAAGTAAGCCCCACGGTCTATATCGAGCCTCGACTGGCTCTCTGTGCGAATCATGCTCAGCTGAGAGAGTGCAGTGCGCATGATGTTTAGGCTGTCGTGTACAGAGGCATGGCGCATCAGACTATCGAGCGTTAGCCCTGTGCTGATGGTATCGCTACCGAGCATGAGCTCGCGTTGCTGCTGAGCGGTGCTGGTCGTGTCGAAGCGGGAGGGGAGGCTGTAGCTATAGCTCTGCCTATCGGCGAGCTCTACAATCTGGCTCGCTGCCATAGTGCGCAGGCTATCTATAGCACGGGTAGTGGTGTCGATGGCGTGATTGAGCTGACTGAGGTTCTTGCCGATGAAGCGCCCACGCATATCGCTCTCGTCCTGCACTTTGAAGTTGGCATCAAACGCGATGACAATCTCCTTGTAGTCGAAGCGCTCTTTGGCATATGCCGAAGGTTTGGGGTCAGAGGGGGTAGTGGGTCGGCCCATGTTTTCGAAGCTCTGCCCTTCGTAGAGTCGCCAGGTGAGGAACTGCTGGCTGTCATCCATCGTGATACGCCCAGAGTCAGCGCGTATGATGCGTGTCTTCTCGTTGCCCTGCTGGTGGTCGTAGATCATAATATCATGCATCCGACCAGTGTGCTGTTGGTCGCGCTGTCCTACGTAGATGCTATAGCCGGGGATGCCGTTGTAGAAGGTGCGCTCGGGTATCTCCAGCTCGGGCTTGGCGAAGCGTGCCGAGTAGAGGAGCGTCCACATACGTACCTGCGAGGTAATCATATAGGTGTTCTCGAAGTAGAATAGCCCTACCGAGAGCAGGGTAACCGTAGCGAAGAGCGGGGCCATAATGCGGTACAGAGGGACGCCCGAGGCTTTCATCGCTAGGAGCTCTAGCCGCTCTCCTATTTGACCGAAGAACATCAGCGAGGCCAGGAGGATGCCCAGCGGTAGCGCCAGAGGCACGAGGGACATGGCAGCATAGAACACAATCTTGCCCACGATCCAGAGGCTCAAACCCTTGCCCACCAGCTCGTCTACGTACTTCCACAGGAACTGCATCAGCACGATGAACCAGCTAATAGCAAAGGTCATCACCAAGAGGGGTACGAAGCCCCGAAGGATATATCTATCTAATATCTTTAGCACGACTCTAGTATATAATGGCACAAAGATACTGCTTTTCGCTCCGGTGTGCCTAACAGGGCAGCCGCATCAAATTTATCAGCCATTCTTAAAGCGTTGATTTCCAGATACGTTTTCTGTAGTCTACTTATTTTATCCTCCTTTGGTAGAAGTAGGTATTATTGATAATCAGCTAGTTATATTTTGATGCGGTTGCCCTGGTGTGCCTAATACCCTGAGCTTATCTTGGCTCTACTGTCGCTTGAAGCGGAGACTATTGAGGACTACCGATATACTACTTAGGGCCATCATGAGGCTAGCGAGCATCGGGGTGAGCGTCCAGCCTGTGCATGGGGCGAAGGCCCCTGCAGCTAGAGGAATAGCCAGTAGATTGTAGACGAAGGCCCAGAATAGGTTCTGATGAATAGTCCGTATCGTTAGGCGTGATAGCTCCAATAGACGTGGGAGTAGTCGTACATCGCCCGAGGTGATAGTCGCCTGGGCACTCTCGATAGCAATGTCGCTGCCTGTCCCCATGGCCACGCTGAGTGTGGCCTCGGCTAAGGCCGAGCTGTCGTTGATGCCATCGCCAAGCATAGCGACGCGTCGTCCCGACTGCACTAGGCGCTGTATGTAGTCGGCTTTGTCGTTGGGGCGTACATTCCCGAGGGCATACTCTATCCCTAGGCGCTCGCCCCACTGACTGACGATACTCTGACTATCACCCGAGAGTAGGTGTAGCTCTATGCCTCGGTCTTTTAGGGTCCGGACGAGCTCGCGTATGCCGGCTTTCTCCTGGTCGGCGATAGCCAAGATAGCACGTAGCTGACCATCCCAAGCAAAGTAGAGCGGGCTGGCTGAGAGCTTCTCTTGATAGCCTTGGCTGAGGCTTAGTACCTCAGCACTGAGTGATATGCCTTCCTCGGCTAGTAGCGCAGCATTGCCGACGAGGTGTCGGCTACCTAGTAGCTCGGCACGCAGGCCACGGCCAGGGATATTCTCCCATTGGCTGAGCATTATTGGTTCTACTTCGCCCAGACCTTCTAGAATAGCTCTGGCGATGGGATGCTCACTACGGCGCTCTATATTGCCGAGTCGTCGGGCAAGCTCCTCATGGCTACAGGACTTATCTACTATATATAGGTCTAGGAGTCTAGGCTTACCCTCCGAGAGCGTCCCCGTCTTGTCGAAGACAACAGTATCGATGCTACGGGCAATCTCTAAGCTCTCGGCATCTTTGATGAGGATGCCCTCCTCTGCGGCACGTCCGATACCGACCATAATAGCCGTGGGGGTGGCCAGCCCTAGGGCACAGGGGCAGGCGATGATAAGTACTGTGATGGCCGAGACGAGTCCCTGCTCTAGAGCCCCTTGACCTCCGAAGAGGGTCCAAATCCCGAAGGTCAAAAGCGAGAGAGCGAGTATAATAGGTACGAAGAGTGCAGCTACACGGTCTACGATACGCTGTATGGGCGCTTTGCTGCCCTGTGCCATGCGTACACGCTCTATAATGCGTCCTAGGAGCGTATCTCGATGTAGGGCTGTGGTGCGTACTACTAAGCTGCCGTTCTGATTGATACTGCCAGCGAAGACCTCACTCCCCATAGAGCGTAATTGCGGGATAGCTTCGCCCGTGAGCATGCTCTCATCGACATAGCTCTCGCCCTCGGCTACTAGACCATCTACGGCGATACGTTCGCCAGCACGCACTACGATGCAGTCGCCGAGGATGAGGTCATATACAGATATTTCTTCGGCCTTGCCTGCTAGGTTGCGGCGCAGTACTTGTTTGGGTTGTAGCCCCGCTAGGCGCCTGATAGCTTCGGTCGTGTTGCCCTTGGCACGTCCCTCTAGGTACTTGCCGAGGAGGACGAAGGCAATAATCATCACAGCTGCCTCGAAGTACAGATGAGGGATCTCGTCTTGGGATGTGAAAAGCAGGGCTACGCTATATCCATAGGCGACGAGCGTGCTTAGGCTAACGAGCGTATCCATACCCATGCCACCATCGAATAACTGTCGCCAAGCTCGGCTGTAAAAACCTCGACCTGAGATAACTAGGGTGAGGGTCGTGAGGACGAACTCGATATGAGCGATGCGCCACGAATGCTCCACCCACATCAGCGCCATCAGGAGGAAGCCTACGGCAAGTGTTAGTATAGCATTGTTGCGGAGCGTTTTCAGTTCTTGCTCCCGAAGAGTATCTAGGGCTTCGTCGTCTTGGTAGCGTTGCTCGACGACTAGCTGATAGCCCGCACGGGCAATGGCTTGGGCGAGGGTTTGCTCGCTCGTTAGCTTTTCGTCGTAGTGGACCTGTGCCGAGGCAGTGGCGAGGTTTACGCTGGCCTCGTGGACGCCCTCTAGCTCGCGCAGCACTTGCTCGGCACGTGCAGCACAGCCTGCGCAGTGTAGGCCGAGGAGGGGATATTCTTCTTTCGTCATGATTATCTATCGGGGCGAAGTCGCTCTGCTTACTATATACGTATATATAACTATGCCTATCCTGCGAATGTTTAGTATAGTCCAGCTAGTTGCAGGACTATTCAGGTCGCAGGATAGGCATAGGTGCTTAGCGCTTCAGTTCGTGCAGGATGAACTGCTCGATAGTACTGGGGTAGAAGCGATGCTCTAGTGTATGGATGCGCTGAGCTAGGCTCTCGGGCGTGTCGCTGGGGAAGACAGGGCAGGTAGCCTGTAGCAAGAAGCGCCCCTCGTCATAGCGCTCGTTAATTAGGTGGATGGTGATACCGGACTGCGCTTCGCGTGCTGCTATCACCGCCTCGTGTACGTGTTGCCCGTACATTCCCTTGCCCCCATAGCGGGGCAGTAGGGCAGGGTGTATGTTGATAATCCTATCGGGATAGGCCTCTAACCAAGGTTCACTAATAAGATTAAGGTATCCAGCGAGTACCACCAGATTAACCCCCAGTTCGCTCAGTAGAGTTAGGGGGCGTATCCCCTCGCGCATCTCGATGTTCGAGAAGACGTAGGCGGGGATGCCTAGGCGCTGGGCTCTGTCTAGTACTCCGGCATTGGCCTTGTTGCTTATGATGCAAACGACTCGTATAGAGTTGTTTGAGCTGAAATAATCTACGATGGCTTCGGCGTTCGTCCCACTACCCGAAGCTAGGATTGCTATATTATTCATTTTCTTTTACTACCTTTGCCTGCACAAATAGCGCTAAGTTGTGCAGTCGTCCTCCGAGAGGTACTCCTGCAGCTACTGAGCAAAGATAGTGAGAACATTAGTAATAACGTGTAATACAAAACAGAAAGATTATGTCACAGATTCAAGAAAAGGTAACCGAAATCATCGTTGATAAGCTCAACTGCAACCCCGAGGAAGTAACTCGTGAGGCTAGCTTCACGGCTGACCTCGGTGCAGACTCTCTCGACACTGTAGAGCTCATCATGGAGTTCGAAAAGGCGTTCGACACTCAGATTCCTGATCAGGACGCTCAGAACATCAAGACTGTAGGCGACGCTATCGACTACATCGAGAGCAAGCTAGCCTAAATCTACGTCTACGCTACAGACTATGGAACTCAAAAGAGTAGTCATCACAGGTCTAGGTGCTATCACCCCACTGGGGAATACCAAGGACGAGACCTGGGAAGCACTCAAGGCGGGCAAGAGCGGGTGTGGCCCTATCACACTCTTTGATGCCTCTAAGCACAAGACGTTCTTTGCGTGTGAGGTCAAGGGCTTCAACGTGGGGGACTATATGGACCGCAAGGAGGCTCGCAAGCTGGACCGCTTCGCTCAGTTCGCCATGGTCGCTGCGGACGAATCAATCCGAGACTCTAAGCTAGACCTAGAGGCCGAGGATAAGACCAAGATTGGTGTTATCGTGGCTAGCGGTATCGGAGGGCTAAGCACCTTCGAAGAAGAGGTAATGGGCTATGATAAGGAGCGAGGACCTCGCTTCAATCCATTCTTTATCCCCAAGATGATTAGCGACATCGCTGCTGGTCATATCTCGATGAAGTATGGCTTCCATGGTCCCAACT
>CAMBHQ010000017.1 GCA_945867245.1 uncultured Porphyromonas sp. | reverse complement strand
CGTCCTACAGCTACTATCATCTGCGTCCCTCGGCGGTGATGCTACGCGTGAGGTTCAAGCTACTATAAACGATAAAAGCAGATACTCGCCATGAAGATAATCCTCTTCTTACTCCTCTCAGCACTACTACTGCGTGTGGAGACAAAAGCTCAAAGCCCAACGTCTATCCCACTTGAGGATACAAAAGGCTATCCTATACTAGATACAGCCCAGTACTCTATAAGGTATGGACTAAGCTATAAACGCAAGCCCCAAGCAAAGAGCACGAAGTATCAAGAGCTTGAACTGCAAATAGGACGCAGGTACAATCGCTTCTATTATGCTCCGCAGATGACAGAGGCAGATAAAGATGCTACTACCATGGACGCAGTACCCCTGAAAGCGGGAGATGGTGTAGCCACGACAGTTGTACTACTAGACAAAAGGGAGCGACAACGTATCGTAACGATACGACCACAAGTGGGCAAGACTTTTATCTATACGGAGACAGAGGAGTATCCCGAGTGGGAGATGCTCTCGGGTGAGCAAAATATTCTGAACCACCACTGCAAGCAAGCACGAGCCTCTTATAGAGGAAGGACTTATATCGCTTGGTATGCTCCCGAGGTGCCGATGCCAGTCGGTCCATGGAAACTCGGAGGCTTGCCAGGGCTTATCCTCAAAGCCGAAGACGACAAAGGCGAGTACGTCTTTGAGTGTATAGAGATAAAGAAGGCGATGACTGAGCCTATTCTAGGTGTGAACCCTAGGGCAATACCAATGGAGTTCAGGCAAATAGAGCTGTACATTAAGAACCTCCACAAACATTTCGGTAAGATTGCCACCTCAGAGGGAGCTCACATAACACTTATCAACAAAGACGGGAGTCGCTCAGACGGTTCGCACATATCGTTTGTTTACAATCCCATCGAACTAGAGTAACTATTCGGAGTATGAAGAATTACCTATATTATCTGTGTAAAAACAACCTAAATAGCTTGCCCTAGGTGAAGTTTTCCTGGCATTGTTCTTTTCCTAGGGGTAAGACGGAAAGTTGCGGTTTCAGCTCAAACAATGCTAACCTGCTTATATGTAGATTATTAATTACATCAATACTTCAAATTTATGAATATTAAGAAAATCAAACTGAACAAGCTCTCTGAGCGAGCCCTTGTAGAACGACAATTAAAAGGGATAAAGGGAGGGTGTCAATTCTGCACTTGCTCTTGTGCATATGCCAATCAGGGTGGATCTAGTACCCAAGATAATAAATCCGCAAACTTTGCGAAAGGGATGAGATCCAAGACTGGAGATAACTCTTACCTTGAGTTTGAGCCGTGTGCAGATGGCTGTCTTGATAATATGTGCTATTAATTATTGTTCCCAGACAAAGTCCTACTATAGCCTTAAAGGGGCAACTATCTAATAGAATGACTAGGAATTTAAGAAGTTTATGGCATTATGAAAAATAGTATTCACTTTTTATGTAAAACCAACTTGAGTGGTTTGCCCTTGGCAAGGTTTGTTTTGACATCGTTCTTTGTCAAGGGCTAGGGTTAGTGCATATTCACACCCAACAAAGCAATGTTATACAGAAACAAGAAATACAAATCCATTTAATACAAAAACGATAATGGAACTGAAAAAGATAAAGCTTAACAAACTTTCAGACAATGCCCTCGCTGAACGACAGATGAAGGGTCTAAAAGGAGGTGGTGTTTATGAGAAACATTGTCGATGCTCTTGTGCCTATGCCAATCAAGGAGGGTCAAGTACTAATGACAATATGACGGCCAATTTTAAGTTGGGGACTTACTCCACAACAGGAGATAATGGTTCTGGTATGGGAGTAATAATTATAACTTATCCATAATATATCACGTAACTTCTAGAGGAGGCTTCTAATTGAGAAAAGACTCTCTATTAGAGGCTCTCCTCCCCCCCCAAAAACGTGTCTCTAAACCTTATAACATGGAAAAAGTTATTGGCTTCATTTATTGTATTTGCTTTCTCATAAGTGGACAAAACCTCTATGCTCAAGGTCCCTTGTCTTTTGTCCCCTATAGCTTTGCCGAGGTCTTGGATACAGTGTCTGTACGGATTGTCTACAGACTCGATTATGTCTCCGATGTATCGCGTCGAGAGCAGATCCGAGAGCAAGAACTGGAGTTGCTATTGGGATCTCGATACGAGCAGTTCAAGCTTAGCTCTAGCTATTTCGACCGAGACAAATCTCTCCCCAAGGGAACCGCTTCAATGGCTCCCGCAGGAGGGTTAGCTGGCTCTGTACTGCTCACTAGGCGAGAGACGCACAGACGACAGGTTTACATCAAAGGTATCGCCCCGTCTACGACTGTGGAGTATATAGAGGAGCTTACTACACCACAATGGAAGATAGAGAGTGAGACACAAAAGATCATGGGTTACACCTGTCAAAAGGCGACTACATCATACCTTGGTCGTAACTACATCGCCTGGTTTGCCTCGCAGATACCAATAGACGCAGGCCCCTGGAAGTTAAGAGGCTTACCTGGGCTTATCCTCAGAGCCCAAGACCTCAACAAAGAATACAGCTTTGAGACAATTGAGATACAGGCACCGCCCAAACCCACTCTATACATCAAAGCCGTGAAGGGCCCAATCAAGGCATCTACTCGCCCCAAGGTAAACGAGCTACTCATACGTCTCCATAAAGATATCTTGAGGGCTTCGGAGATAGTCAATGGCGTTCGTCCGAAGGTGATTGGGTCGACAGCTAACACCATACCCGTACCCTACAACCCAATAGAGCTGAAGTAACGCTCATTCTTTAGTTTTTCATAATAACAAGTGGATACAATTCAGTTATGAGCAACAATATTTATGTCTTATGCAAGACCAACTTGAGTGGCTTGCCCTTGGCGAAGTTTGTTTGGCATTGTTCTTCGTCAAGGGCTGAGGAAGCCTACATTGGCTTTAGACAAAACAATGCCAGAAGTAAACAAGAATTATTCATCCATTTAATAAAAAGACAATGGAACTAAAGAAAATAAAGCTGAACAAGCTTTCAAATAACGCCCTCGCTGAACGTCAAATGAAAGGACTAAAGGGAGGGAGCCCTGATGGGTCTTGCTTCTGTGCTTGTCGTTATGCTAAGCATGGAGGTTCTAGCACCAATGATAACGCCTTGGCTAATAGCGATAAGGGCTTAGATAGCCCTGGAGGTGGGTATGGCGTACATGTGCCTTCCCCTATTGTAATCGATCTATAGCTAATTACTTGGTAGTTCATAGTTCAAGCCTATTTTTAGGCTTGAACTATCTTACAGTGCAGTATAATGAAGATCAGAGTAGCCATATTCCTTCTTGTTTGTTTGAGTAGTAATATGCTTGTGGCACAATGGGCAACTAGCTATAATAATCTAAATAGCTCGCAAATCCTCGACACAGCATCTCTTGAAGTCCGCTACGCCGTAGAGATGAAATGGGGACGGAGAATAATCAAGGATACTATCTCCCTTTTGATCGGGAAAAAGTATGCCCAGACCTATAATCCAAGGCTCAAAGGAGTGCAGATACAACGAGATAGTTTGTTTGCACAAGGGTTGAATGCTCCAAGCGTAAAGTTTTTAACCTTTCCCGAAGATACCTACCTCGAGCTATCGAAGCAAAAGCTCACTTGTGTTTATCGATGCTTTGCCCCTGGGAAGCCTATGCAATACACAGAAATGCAACCTCACCTAGATTGGACAATTGCTAATTCGGATATGAAGATATTATCCTACCCATGTTCGCAGGCCTCAACAACTTTCAGAGGACGCAGTTATAAAGCTCTGTTTACACTGGATATTCCTCAGTCGTTAGGGCCTTGGAAGTTTGGCGGTTTACCCGGTCTGATATTGTCGGTCAAAGACAATATGGGAGATTATAAGTTTCAAGCAATAAGTATCAAACACTGCCGAGAGCTGATACATCTATGGAACTGGGAGTATCACAAAAGTAACCGCAGTAGCGTTCGCAGATTTGTCGAGCGAATGCACAAAATGCCTAAAACATATATGCGTACTATCACCGGTGGGCATGTGATATTCCGAGACGGAGATGACGACAACATATCTTTTCCCTACAACCCCATAGAACTAGAGTAATGTATTCATCATCATTGAAGTTACAATATCTTTACCTGTAATGAGCTAATTAACAGATTAATAGTATTTGTTATGACAAATAGAATCGGAGAATTGACTTCCAAAGAAGTCCTTCGAGGGATTGCCAACACTCCACAGATTACTTTTGAGATTACCGATGCTTGTAATCTCAAGTGTGAGTATTGTGGTTATGGTAAGTTTTACTCGGATTATGACGAACGTAAATCTAAGAACTTGTCTGTATTAAAGGCTAAGCACTTGCTTGATTTTCTCGACTCCTTATGGCAATCCGATATGAATGTATCTCATCAACAGAACGTATACATTAGTTTCTATGGAGGAGAGCCTTTGATGAATGTTCCTTTTATTAAGGAAGTAATTGACTACATAGAAGGGTTAAATTGTTCAGTCAGAAGTTTTACTTTCAATATGACAACGAATGGGATACTGTTACATCGACACATGGATTTCTTGGTGGAGAAGAATATACAATTACTCATCAGTTTAGATGGAAATGAGTATAATACTTCTTATCGAGTGGATCATAAAGGAGAGAATGCCTTTACTCGTATTGTTAGAAATGTAGACCTTCTTCGGGAGAGACATCCAGAGTACTTTGAACGCTGTGTTAACTTCAATGCCGTACTACACAACCGCAATTCTGTAGAGGAGATTTACCACTTCTTCAAAGAACGCTACAATAAAGTTCCTAGCATAGGAGAACTTAATAGTTCCGGTATTCGTCCTGAGAAGCGAGAAGAGTTTGAAGCGACCTACAAAAGTTCAACTGAGAGCCTAATGCAGTCTGAGCATTACTCTGAAATAGAACGAGGTATGTTCTTAAAAAGTCCCACCTACCACTCAGCGACAATCTTTCTAATGCAAACCTCCGAACATGCCTATAAGGACTACAATGAGCTTTTGTTTGGCAAACAAAAAGCCATGGATGTTCCTCAAATACCAACAGGGACTTGTTTGCCATTCAGCAAGAAAGTTTTTGTTACAGTGAATGGTAAGTTGTTGCCATGTGAACGTATTGGACATCAGTTTGCCCTTGGGTATGTAGATAACAGTGGAGTACACTTGAACTTTGATGAGATTGCGAAGCGATACAACGGTTACTATCAACGAGTATCTAAACAATGTAGAACTTGCTACAATAAACATACTTGTACTCAATGCGTATTTAACTTAGACGGGATTGATGATAACGGTAAAGTTGTAAAGTGTCATGGGTTTATGAATAAGTATGATGCGGAACAATATCGAAATGTTCAGCTTCGCTTCTTTCACGAAAACCCCGAAGCGTATCATAAGATTATGACAGAAGTAATTATCAAATAATGTTATATATGAAACAAGGGCAATCTTACTGGTTTTACCTATCCTCAAAGGTCTATGTCGAAAAGAAACAGGCTGTGTTACTCTACCACACTGAGAGTGGTGAACGACTAATAATCAGAGACGAGGCTACTCTATCCTTGATTGACTCTGTTCAACTCCCCATGAATTTGGGTGTTGTAAAACTCCCTAACGAGTTTTACAACCACACAGAGTCTCAGAGATGCTTGGAGCAGATAACCACTCTCGGAATGGGAGGACTTATACCTATTGAGAGGGGTAAATCTAAACCGATTAATTTTTTGCCGATTTTGAATTTGCAGAAGGACGTAGAGAAAGCAAAATCACAAGGAGAGTTGTCGTTGGTATTGGATGATTTGCTTGGATATTTATCAAAGTGCATCATTCTGCTTGAAGGAAATAGTCCTCTTTGTCGAACCTATTTACATCGTTCGATAGTTGCCCCATCAGATACTCTTTGGATGTCGAGAGATTTACTTGTGAAACTCCTAGAACAAACACGGCATTCAAGACTGAAACAAGTAGGGCTATATGCGGATAATTTGTTCGGACACCCTGAGCTGGACGGAATTCTTCAAAGTCTCGGCACCTACGACCTAAAGTATCAAATATACCTATCTATTCGCCACCCTCTTCAGAGGGTTAAATCGAGTATCACGATAACCCTTATCTGTTCTACACACGAACTAGAGCAAGTTTTGTCTACGAGTAAGAACTCTCGAGATAAGCCAAGATTAGAAGTCTTAATTGAGAATGAAGAGCATTATAGCTTAGTTATGGAAGCTATGGAGCGCTATGAGCATACTGACTTTGAATGTATACCCATTTATACAGGCGATAATCTTGGGTTCTTTAAGAAATATATCTATTTATCAGAAGAAGATATCTTCTCGGAGCCTATTGAGATGAGGCGTATCTTTTGCAACCAAAAACTTAATAGCAACAACTTTGGTTGTATTGTTGTTTCACCTGAAGGGTTCTGTAAAGCTAGCCCTCATTCTGAGGAACTTGGTAATCTTACAGAAATGTCTCTTCTAGAATTTATCTACGAAGAACTTGTGCAAAATACAGCCTGGAGAAAAACAAGGAGCAATGCACCTTGTACTTCTTGCTTGTATCAGTATCTTTGTCCGTCTCCATCCAACTATGAAGTGGCAATTGGGAGAGGGAATCTATGTCATCTGATGTAGTCTAGACTGTATATGAGGAAATTCCCAATATATCACCAATTGGATGCTATGGACTGTGGTCCAACATGTTTACGTATGATTTCCAAGTACTATGGGAAAAGCTATAGTCTTGAAACCATACGTAAGCAATCCTATATCACAAGAGAAGGGGTATCAATGCTGGGTATTAGTGATGCCGCAGAGTATCTAGGATTTCATACTATGGGGGTTATGCTCCCTTTTTCACAGCTAATCGAAGATGTTCCTTTGCCTTGTATTGCACATTGGAAACAAAATCACTTTGTGGTAATACATCGAATACGTAAGAAAACAAAAGGATATGAGATATACGTAGCAGATCCTGCCTTGGGGCAAGTAAAGTACTCTGAGTCTGAATTTCAAAAATCCTGGTTAAGTACTACGCGAGGAGGTGAGGAATGTGGAGCTATCTTGGTGCTACAGCCCACCCCTAATTTTTACAAAGGGGAAGATGAAGACGAGGTGGGGACAAAAGGCTTGGGCTTCTTCTTTCAATATTTACGTCCCTATAAGTCTCAGCTTCTCCAGCTATTATTGGGGATGTTATTAATTAGTATACTGCAAATGATCGCACCTTTCCTCACTCAGGCGATAGTAGATGTGGGTATCAATACTGGGGACTTGGGCTTCATTTCACTGATTTTAATTGCTCAGCTAGTCATTTTTTTAACGAGACTATCGGTAGAATTTATTCGGAGTTGGATTGTCTTGCATATGAATACAAGGATAAATATAGCCCTAATATCGGACTATTTGAGTAAATTGATGAAACTCCCTCTGCATTACTTTGAAACGAAGATGCTCGGAGACATTATGCAGCGTATTGGCGATCATTCCCGGATAGAATCTTTCTTGACAGGGCAATCTGTCAGTATACTTTTCTCACTCGTTAATTTTATCATATTTTCAATAATTCTAGCTTACTACGACCTTACAATTTGGGGCATCTTTTTGTTAGGGAATACTTTGTATGCTTGTTGGGTCTTATTCTTTATGCGTTACCGTCGAGAGCTAGATCATAGGCGTTTTGCTCAAGCCTCAGGAGAGCAAAGCAATATGGTGCAACTCATTACAGGTATGCAAGAGATAAAACTTAATAATTGTGAAAAACAAAAGCGTTGGCAATGGGAGCGTATTCAGATACGTTTATTCAAAATAAGCATTAAGGGGCTTGCAATAGGGCAAGTACAACAGCTTGGGAGCGTATTCTTCAGTCAAGTGACTAATATCTTTATATCCTACTTAGCAGCCAAAAGCGTCATAGAGGGGCAGATAACTTTAGGAATGATGATGTCCTTGTCCTACATTATAGGTCAATTAGCTGGTCCAGTAGAGCATTTCATTAGTTTTTCTCGCTCTCTACAAGACGCTACAATTAGTCTAGAGAGACTCAATGAGGTCCACCAAAAAGAAGATGAGGAGCAAATGCTTTCAGACAAGGTTAGTGTGCTACCTTTGGATAAAACGCTTCACATCGAACATCTTTTTTTTAGTTATGATGGGGCAGATAGAGATTATGTATTACAAGACATATCGCTCTCTATCCCTGCCAATAAAATAACAGCAATTGTTGGGATGAGTGGGAGTGGTAAAACCACCTTACTCAAACTACTTTTAGGCTTCTATACACCCAACAAAGGGACTATCAAAGTTGAAAATATCCCATTAGACAGTATCAATCCACACTATTGGAGACAAAGCACAGGTTCAGTTATGCAGGAAGGTTTTATCTTCTCTGATACCATTGCTGAAAATATCGCTTTAGGGGCAGAGCGTATCGATCACGAACGTCTAAAACATGCAGTAGAGGTCGCTAATTTAACAGAGTTTATTAACGGACTGCCTCTTGGCTATAACACAAAAATAGGTATGGAAGGCAATGGTATTAGTCAAGGGCAAAAGCAACGTATTCTTATTGCCCGTGCTGTATATAAAGCACCTGAGTATATTTTCTTGGATGAGGCTACCAACTCATTAGATGCTAATAATGAAGCCGAAATTATGACTCACCTCAAAGAGTTTTATAGAAACAAAACAGTTGTGGTTGTAGCCCATAGATTAAGTACAGTGTGTGATGCTGACCAAATTATCGTTTTAGACCAAGGTAAGATTGTGGAGGAAGGCAAGCATGAGGAGCTTATAGCCTTGAGAGGCAAGTATTATACTTTGGTCAAAAATCAATTGGAACTAGGAGCATGAAGACACAGAAAAGTACTCATGAAGAGCTTAATGTCAGGAGTGAAGAAGTGCAAGAAGTTCTTGGGAGCATCCCTCCTTGGATTCTTCGTCATGGGATTGTCTTTTTATGTGGAACATTCTTTATTTTATTGTTATGTAGTTATTTTATTAAATATCCGGACGTGGTTTCTGCCAAGATTGTAATAACAAGTACCTCTCCACATGTCAATATCGTAGCACGACAATCTGGAAAACTGAGCAGTTTTTCCGCCCAAACAGGACAACAAGTGTTAGCTGGACAAGTTGTAGGGGTTATTGGCAATGCAGCCTCATACGATGACATAAACATCGTAAAAAATATTTTAGCACAATACAAAGGACAGTCTGTACGACTGGACAGTGTCTATGAACATCTCTCTGGGCGAGAATTTACATTAGGGAAACTACAGAATTCTTATAGTGCTTTAATGAATAATCTAACTACTTACATACTACTTGACTCTGTACTTCACATACAGAAGCAAAAGCATCGTACGAAACATATAGATGCATTACGTATAGTCAGTCTCCATGAAAGACTTTTGCTTCATAAATAGAGTAGGGAAATGAGCTTATCTCATTCAAGGCTATATAGAGAACTCAAATTAAAGGATAAAGATTTGGTCTCTCAAGAAGCTTATGAATTTGAGATGCAACGAGCTTTGCAAATAGAACAGAGCTACCTCCTTAGCAAGATTGAAGAACAGCGTACTAAAATGCAAATTACACAACTTAAACAGGAGTTGATAGCGACAGATAGAGAATTTCTGAATCAGAAAAAAGAGAGCTTTATCCGTTGTCATCTTGCACTATCTGAATTGTGGACTGGGATAAAGGCTTGGGAAGAAGAATATGCGCTATACACTCCTGTATCTGGAATTGTAGATCTAACTGAGTACTGGTCTGTGAACCAAGATGTAAATGAAGGTGATGTTGTCTGCACTGTATCTCCTAATGAAAAAGGGGAACTCTATGCTAGGGCAGAACTCTCCTCTGAGCGTTCCGGGAAGGTTATTGTAGGACAAAGAGCAATCATAAAACTTCAAAACTACCCAGAACAAGAGTTTGGAGTTTTAGATGGTACTGTCCGCAGTATATCTAAATCTTCAACCAAAACAGATACGTACATACTCGAGATAGCCTTGCCTAATGGTTTAGTAACTAATTATGGGGAAAAGTTATCCTATGAGAGAACCCTCATCGGCACGGTTGATATTGTCACACATGAACTTCGTCTTATTGAACGATTTCTGTTTCCGCTCAAAAAACTAATTAAACAAATATAATACGCATGTTCAAGGATTGTCATTCACTTAGGAACTACAGTATTAGGCTCACAGAGCATGCCTTAAATGAAACAAAACTAGGGTTATCTGGGAAGCTTGGGGTCGCAATCTATTTATTGGAGTATGCACGTTGGTCTACCCAAAACAATTTCCTTGCCATAGGAGAATGGTTGGTTTCCGATGTTCTCGAACATGTATCTTTTGATAGCTTAGAGTTCAGTTATCACGATGGGATACTTGGAGTAGGAATAGGCATTGCTTATCTATATAATCGAGGATTCATTGACGGAGATTCAGATGAAGTACTAGAAGAGTTTGATGAACTCATCCAATATACTATCAACTACCGAAAACTCGACGAGGGGCAAATTAATATCGACATGCTTGGAATCTTATTCTATTTGTACTTGAGGACTAAAGAGAGACACGACCTCACTCTATCTCTCCTTAAAAATAGAGAACACCTCATCTATGCGATTGATTTGATTGAGAGTCTATATAATGCAAATAAAGTATCTGATTATAGAATATATACTATACTTT
>CAMBHQ010000016.1 GCA_945867245.1 uncultured Porphyromonas sp. | reverse complement strand
CCCCGACCAAGTGGCCGACCTGCTGGAGGCACATGTAGATATAGAGCGCCTACTAAGCTTATGCACAAGGCCTCTAGCAGCATGTGCACAAGCCACGGCGACGGCTCCCGAGTCTGGTAATATGCGCATAGCCGTAGCCCGCGATGAGGCTTTCAACTTTAGTTATCCAGAGAATATCCGAGCGCTAGAGCGCTTGGGTGCGGTCTGTTACTTTAGCCCTCTTAGGGATGCCACCCTGCCCGAGTGCGAGCTCCTCTACCTACCAGGGGGCTATCCCGAGTTTTACCTCGATAGGCTGAGTGCCAATAGCGCTATGCGCAGCTCTATCAGAGACTATGCCGAGGCCGGGGGGCGGATACTAGCCGAGTGCGGAGGGATGATGTACCTCACCCGAGCAATCATCGATGAGGATGGGCGTAGCTATCCGATGTGTGCCATCCTAGACAACGCAGCCACGATGCAGGGGATGAAGCTCAGTCTGGGCTACCGCTGTGTGCGGACCAAGGCCCTAGAGCTACGAGGGCACGAGTTCCATTACTCGCGTCTGAAAGAGGCGGGTAGCGAAGCGGTCGTAGCCGAGCAGTACGGGGCGAAAGGCAATAAGGTGCCTACGGCCCTCTACCGCTATCGGAATGTATTAGCCGGATATACGCATCTCTATTGGGCCGAGCAGGATATCCTCGCCCTGTGGGAGTAGCCTCCGGAGGTCTGTATATTAATAGAGCCTAGAAGACCAATACTAAGGGTCATCTAGGCTCTATCTATTACATGAAGTCCTTCCTCTAGGGTACAGGGTCGTGTCCACAGCCCCCGAAGGGGTTGCAGCGCAGGATGCGCCATGCCGCTAGGTATAGCCCCTTGAGGGGGCCGTGTCGTTGCAATGCCTCCAGCGCATACTGCGAGCAACTGGGCGTAAAGCGACACATCGGGGGCAACATCGGCGATATGACGCGCCTATAGAAGTGTATAGGTGCCGAGAGGATGAGGACTAAGCTACGGCTAAGGAAGTTCATCGCATAGAGAGGGGATTAAAGACGAGTGCCAGCTAGAAGCCGTAGCTACCTAGCTGGCACTGGTCATTATGAGTGATAGGTGAATAGACTACTGCAGGCCACGAGCTTTCATCAGACTCTGTACATTGGGCTTGTCTAGACCTGTCATCTCCTTGAATACTACGTTGAGGTCGGTGCTATTACCACGGCCGAGGATGATGTCGCGTAGGCGCTGTCCGTTCTCTGCGGTAAGACCTCCGTTGGCCTTGAACCAGTCGTAAGTATTGTTGTCGAGTACCTCAGCCCATAGGTAAGCGTAGTAGCCAGCTGAGTAGCCCCCGCCCATGCTGTGGCGGAAGTAGCTAGACTTGTATCGTGGAGGTATCTGACTATTGAGCATACCATAACTATTGAGTGCCTGACGCTCAAAGTCGGGAACGCTCTGCACCTCGTCGCCTGCCTGGCGCATGTGCCACGAGAGGTCTACGATAACGGCAGCGAGGTTTTCGCCCAGTGCATAGGCTTGGTTAAACTTGGCGGCAGCGTTCATCTTGTCGATAAGAGCCTGTGGCATTGCTTCGCCCGTCTTGTAGTGCTTGGCATAGTTGCCGAGTACAGCTGGGTCTGTAGCCCAGTGCTCGTGGAACTGGCTAGGCATCTCTACGAAGTCTCGAGACACGTTGGTACCGCTCAGTGTCTGATACTGCTGGTTGGCGAATAGGCCGTGTAGACCGTGGCCGAACTCGTGGAAGAGCGTAATAGTCTCGTCCATATTGAGGAGCGTAGGCTGGTCGTTTACGGGTGGAGCATAGTTACATACGTTGTACACTACGGGGCGACGACCGAGCAGGTGGCTCTGCTCTACCCAGTTGCTCATCCAGGCACCGCCACTCTTGGTGGGACGGCGGTAGTAGTCGGTGTAGAAGATAGCCATCTTGGACCCATCCTTGTCTAGTACATCGTACACCTTGACACCCTCTGCATAGACAGGCAGGTCGGTACGCTCTACGAAGTCTACCCCATAGAGTTTCTTGGCCATGAAGAATAGACCATTCTTAACGACGCTATCGAGGGCGAAGTAGGGCTTAATATCATTCTCGTTGAGGTCGTACTTAGCCTTGCGTACCTTCTCGGCATAGTACTCCCAGTCGTAGCTCTCTAGACGGAAGTCTGGGCCCTCCGTCTGCTTGGCGAAGTCCTCTAGTTCCTTGGCGTCAGCCTTGGCCTTAGGCAGGTAGGCAGACACTAGGTTCTGCACGAAGCCCTGTACGTTCTCGGGCTTCTCGGCCATCTGGTTGCGTAGCCCCCAGGCAGCGAAGGTGGGCTCACCGAGGAGCTTAGCCTTCTCGGCACGTAGGCGTGTGATGTCCTTAACGACCTGCTGGGTATCGTACTTGTCGCCACGCTCGTTGCGCGTCATAGAGGCCTCTAGGAGGCGACGACGCATATCGCGGTTATCGAGCTCAGAGAGGAGTGCCTGCTTGGTCGTATTCTGTATCGTAAGGAGGTAACCCTCTTTGCCTGCAGCCTTGGCATCTGCCTCAGCCTGCGCTAGGCTCTCGGGTGATAGACCGGCTAGGCTGTCCTTGCTCGTTACGTGGATGGCCGCAGCGGCTGTGCCGTCCTTGACGAGGTTATTGAACTGATTCTCTAGGTTGGCTAGCTCGCCATTGATTTTCTTTAGTTGTTCCTTCTGCTCGGGGGCTAGGTTGGCGCCATTGCGCACAAAGCCATCATAAACAATCTTGAGCAGACGTGCGTCTTCGCCCTTTAGGCTAGACATTTGCTGCTCGTGCACTGCCTTGATACGAGCGAATAACTTCTCGTTGAGGTTGATGGCATCGGTGTGTGCTGCGAGCATTGGTGCTATCTGCTCCTCGATGGCTCGTATGCTGTCGGTAGCATGCGCCCCTGCTAGACCGAAGAAGATTTGACTCGTGCGGTCTAGGAGCTGCCCTGCACGCTGCATAGCCACGAGCGTATTCTCGAAGGTAGGCGCCTCGGGGTTGTTGGCAATAGAGTCTATCTCGGCGAGGTGGCGCTTCATACCCTCCTCGAAGGCGGGCATAAAGTGTTCGGGCTTGATAGCGGCAAAGTCCGGAGCCCCAAATTCGAGCTTACTCTCCTGTATGAGCGGATTGTTGTCGAGCGAGGTCGTACCACCGCCAGCACCACAGGCTGCTACCATAGAGGCCAGCCCAAGGGATAGGATGATTTTCTTCATTTAGTCGTTATTTATTGGTATATCTATTACAAAGGTAGGCAATTAGATAGAGACTATCGTATGATGCTAGCAACGAGGGGCTGCACCCAGTAACTAGACTAGGCACGGCCCCTCGTGTATGCACTATGGATTAGTCTCTCGCTTGAGTGCTAGAGCTTGCCCCCGTTCTTCTCTAGTAGTTCGTCGAGCATTTTGGTAATCATCTCTTCGCCATGTAGGTCTCGTGCTACGATGATACCATTGGGGCCTATGAGCATTATCTGAGGGATGCCGTTGATGCCGTAGGGCTCTGTAGCCTTCTCATTGAAGATCTGTGGCCAGGGGAGCTCGTCCTTGGCAACGGCCTGTAGGTGGTCGTCCCACTTGTCCCATACTGCGATGCCGACGATCTGTAGCCCCTTATCCTTGTAGGTCTCGTATATCTTCTTGAGCCCAGGCATAGCACGACGGCAAGGACCGCACCAACTAGCCCAGAAGTCTACGAGTGTATAGTGTCCCTTATTGATGAAGTCGCTCAGCTTGCTAGCCTCCTTCTGGTCGTTGATACCCTCTATATCTACGTAGGGCTTGCCGGGCTGCGTAGCCGTTGCTGCATCGATTAGTCGGAGTCGGCTCGTGATAGCAGGGTTGGTGATAATGTCCTTGCCTGCGAGCGCACGCCACTCGGCTACTTGCTCTGGTGCTGCGCCAATACTGCCATCGAGGAGGGTACGTAGGGCACGTAGACCTACCGCATTGTTTGGGTTGGCCTCTAGGGCTGTGCTGTAGTATTTAATCTGACCTGCCTGATACTCTGAGTAGATGCTAGCCTTCTCGTCGTCGGTCTTAGCCTCGGCGAAGCGCTTCTCTAGGACAGAGGCCGTAGCCTTGCTCTCCTCTAGGAGCTTGGCGAACTTATCGTTGAGGGGCGTACCTGTGGCCGAGGCCTTCTCTAGGTCTGCTACGATGCTCCCGTTCTCTAGGACTACGGCAGTGCGGTACTTACGCTTGAGGCGTAGCTCTAGCATCGAGGTAGTATCCTGTGCCAAAGGCTTAGCGAAGACGAAGGCCTTATTCTTAATAGGCGCCTTGGCAATAGTATCGAACCCGCCCTCACTGGCACGTACTAGCACCACGCTGTCGCCATCGTAGTCTGCCGTAGGGATAGCACCGCTGATACGGACTAAGCCCTTGCTCGGGTTGAGCTTGGTGGCTGTTACGGCTTTCTTAGTTCCCTTGCGGGCTGTCTGAGCCTCTAGTGTAGTGCCGAGGCTTAGGCTTGATAGGATAGCCAATGCGGCTACAATACCTTTTCTCATATTAGTTTCCTTTTATTGGATTTATGTATTTCCTTAGATAACGTCTATTCGACGCCTTTTAGTATTATTAAACTGTGCTTAGTGGCCGTTTGTCGTCCTACTAGTCGCAGCAGGCACCGCAGGCCTCACCCTCGGGGTCCAATTCGATGGTGATATGGCTCAGGCCGTGATGCTCGGCTATATGCCGGACCTGATGCTTGAGCTCGGCAATGGCGCTAGCATCTCCGCAGACCTCGCAGCTGTGGACAACGTGTAGCGAGGCTATATGCTCCTGCCCATTCATCGTCCAGACGTGAATATCGTGTACATCTAGCACGGCAGGTAGCGTGCGTAGCTCCTGCTCTAGAGCCTCGGTATCTATACCCTCGGGGACACCCTGTAGCAGGATGTGCAGCGTATCACGGAGGTTGTGGCACACGTTGTAGAGTATCCACAGAGAGATAGCTATAGAGAGCAGTGGGTCTAGGATGGGTAGCTCTACGAAGTACATCACTACGCTCACCACTAGCACGGCTACCCAGCCGAGGACATCCTCTAGTAGGTGTAGGCGCAGGGCACGGTCGCTGAGCGAGGCATTGCCCATCATGCGCCAGGCCGCATAGCCATTGACTGCTATCCCTAGGAGCGCTAGGGCGAACATCCCCTCGGCCTGCACAGGCGTCGGATTGAGCACCTTGCCTATGGCCGTGTAAATCATTATCAGCGAGCCGACCAGCAGAATGGAGGAGATGAGTAGCGCCGAGAGTAGAGAGAAGCGCTTGTAGCCATAGCTGAAGTGCTTGTCTCGTCCCTTGATGCTCAGACGCTCTAGATACCACGCCAGCCCTAGCGAAACGCAGTCGCCAGCATCGTGTAGAGCGTCCGAGAGGATGGCCACGCTACCAGTGTACAGACCGCCCACTAGCTCTACGATAGTAAAGCCGAGGTTGAGGAGGAAGGCAACGAGGATATTGCCCCCTGCACCATGGGCTAGATGCCCGTGGTGGTCGTGGTGCGCATGCTCGTGGTCGTGGTGATGCCCACAGGCGCCGTGGCCATGTAAGTGTGCCATTCGTTATTACTTCGTCTTAGGGAGAGGCTTGCCCTTCTTAATCCAGTCTAGGCTTACCTCTGTGAAATAGATGTCGTAGGCAGGGCGGTCGTTCTCCTCACTGATGATACCGATATTGCCATTCCTTAGGCGTGTAACCTCGCTATAGGCTGCCTCGCCATCGCAGAGCGTATTGCCGACAGGCCAGGTCTTGCCCTCGTCCTCGCTCATATATATACGTAGGTGGTCGCGGCGTGTGCTCTCGATAAGCGTATGTAGGAGGATGTTCTTGGCGCCCTTGCCTTCGCTAGCGAGCGAGTAGCGCGTCAGAGCCGTGTTGCAGGCATTACCCATTAGCTCCGTCCACGTGGCAGGCTCAGACCACGTCATACCATGGTCTTTGCTGAGGACGTAGGTACGTGGCGTAGGGCGCCATGCGCGGTTACGGCTAGAGATGAGGAGGTCGCCATTCGCCAGCTCTATGACCTTGGCCTCGTCTCCGTTGGTGCGTGCCACGGGCGAGCTGTGCCAGGTCTTACCGAGGTCGTCCGAGTAGACCATCACGTTGTCCATATTGCCGCCCCACTTCGCCTCGGTACGCAGAGCTGCTACGAAGGCTATGCGCCCCTTACTGGTGATGATACCATTGCCCGAGCCGAAGAAACCGCCGTTAGGATACTTGTCGGTATAGACCTGCGAGGTAATCTCCACTACTGGCGTCCAGGTCAGTCCTCCGTCCGTACTCTTGCTGAAGTACATCTCTAGAGGCTTCTTGGCGCTCGAGGGGTAGAACCATAGCCCCGAGCCTGCTACCATCACCATGTAGATATTCTTACCATCCGTAGCCATAGCTGCATCGCCATAGCCGTGCTCGGGAGTACCCTTGGCCACGGTGATGGGGCGCGACCACGTGCGGCCGTTGTCCTTGCTAATCTTTACCTCTACATCAATATCCGAGGGGAGGTCGTAGTCAGTGGTCTTGCGTCGGTCTATACCGGCTACTAGATTGCCGTTGTTTAGGCGTACGATAGAGGGAATGCGGTAGTGGGCCGATTTGTCTTCGCCAGGCGTCCATACCAGTACACGCTGTAGGACGATTTCGTGCTGGTAGGCCTGTGCCTGGGGCACGAAGTCGGGAGCGCCCTGCATCCTAATACGCTGTACCTGCGTCGTCAGCGTGTCGCCCTCTGTAGCCTTGCTGGCCACATCTGCCACCAGCCATAGACGGCTGTGTCGGCTGAGTGTAGGCGTGTTTTTTACGGCACGTAGGATAGTCTTGTTGGGCGCAGGCTTGCCCTCTGCCACGAGCGTACCAGGGCTACGATGGTCGTAGCGGTCGCCGTTGTCTGTGAGGTATAGGCGGTAGCGGCTGATGTTGCGCAGATGGCTAGCATCGGGTGTCGCTAGCTCTACTTCCTGTAGCTTGCCCGTCCCTTCTAGTCCGAGGGCGAAGACGCTCAGGGCCTGCCCTGCACCACGGCCGATGAGGTGTCCATTGCTACGGTGAGCATCGTAGGTCTTGATGAGGCTATGAGCCGTTCGGGCGGGATAGTTGTGCAGTGTAGCCGTGTGCCGACCTGTAGCATCGGTATGCTGTGTGTCGCCAGGCTTGAGGCCCTCGAAGTCGAAGGCCGCTACGAGGCTCGCTGTCTTGGGGTCAATGCGCTCTGTGTTGCGGTCCTGTAGGATCTCCTCTCCACTTAGGGCGCGCTGGTATAGGCGGACGTTATCTAGTCGTCCGTGGAAGTGCGCGAAGGGCTTGCCCTCTCTCTGCCCTGCCCCGATGAAGAGTGGCAAGCCATTCTGAGCTACCCAGGCGCGTATATCCTTGTCGGCCTTGCGCACCTCCTGCCCATCGACATATAGACGAATAGCACCGCCCGAACGGGCACCCTCGAGTGCGCCGAGCTAACACGGGCGCAGAGAGAAAGCCTGGGGGGGCTGTGCCCATCCGTCGAAGGCCTGGCTGGCTGTACCTGCGGCATCCACGAGGCTCGCCCCGAGGAAGTTATTGCTCGTCGTGCGCAGGGCTAGCAGGTCGTAGCCCGAGCGGTTGAGGCTGTCGGGCGCTACCTTGCCCACATCTCTACGGGAGATAATGCGTGGGGCATCTGTGTATATGAAGGTGCGGTATCCATAGACCCAAAAAGTATAGGTGTAGCTACGGCCGGCAGGGATATCAAAGTCGGGATGGCTCGGCACGCTGAGGTACTGTGTCTCGCCATTTAGCTCGAGGTAGGTATCGTGCTTGAGTGGCGTCTGAGCAAAGGCTCCGGCGGTGAGGGCTAGACTAAGCCCTAGGGTCAGCATCTTTGTCATTCTAAATGTTATGGAGTTTAGTAGTTAGTCATTATGTGTTACAAAGATAGGCAATATATAATATAGATACTAGAGAGCAATATCCCCAAAGAGCAGCGTGCAGCACAGAGGGCTCTGTACTGCACGCTACAATGGTTAGCTAAAGTGGTGTTGTCGAGGTACTATGATTGTCAGGTTATAGTCTGATACGCAGTGTCCCGCCGAAGTGGCGTGGCGTCCCACGCTGGGCAAGCTGTCGCCCCTGAGAGGCGAACTGGAAGGCTCGATAGTCTGTATTGGCGAGGTTGCGTCCCCATAGCTCTAGGGTGAAGGCACCACTGTTGAAGCCTATCTGAGCATCCACTAGGCTGTAGAAGGCCTGACGCTGTGCGTTGGCATTATCCCAGTGAATATCGCCCAGACCACGATATTGCACACCTAGCTTGATACCCTCGAGCCAGCGGAGACCCGTAGCGAAGGCGTAGTCCGCACGTGCCGATACCGTATGCTTGGGCACTAGGGGGATATACTTGCCGTTGTGCGAGAGGGTAACAGTCTTGGATACCACCTCCTCGTAACTCTGGTACGTGGCCTTGGTGTAGCCATAAGAGGCCCCGAGGTTGAGTCCCTCGATAGGGCGGTAGGCGAGGGCTAGCTCGGCACCAACGCTGCGTGAGCGACCTGCATTCATAATCTTGGAGCCGAGCTGTTGTATCACGGCCTGCTGTACCTGCTGTTGCTCCCAGTCTATATAATAGGCGGCAGCGTCTACCTGTAGTCGGCCATTGAGGAAGTAGAGGTGCGTACCTAACTCGTAGTTCCAGCTATACTCGGGCTTGTAGCTCTGCTCCTCGGGGCTGTCGAACTGGACGTTGAAGCCTCCGGGCTGATAGCCCCTTAGCACCGAGGCATAGAGACGGTGTTCGTCTCCGAGACGATAGCTAAGCGAGGCCTTGGGCGTGAACTGCTGATAACTGCTCTTGGCGGGTAGCTCTCGGGTCGTAACCTGATTGTTTAGTCGGTTGCGGGTCGTATTGCCATAGGTCTGTCGGCTATGCTCCCAGTCGTAGCGCAGACCCAGCTCGGCCGTAAGGCGCTCGGTAATCTGATAGCTCGACTGATGGTAGAGCGCTAGGCCATAGCTCGGCTCATCATAGGTGAGCAATATATCGCTGTGCATACGGGGGGGCATCTTGATATCGTTTTGTACGCTCTTGTCGCTACTGATATAGAATCCGTAGACCCCCGTTACCCAGCTGTAGCGCCCTCGGCTACGCGAGATAGATAGCTCCTCGGTGACTAGGTGCTTGTGGGACTTCTGTAGTATTGATATCATGGGCATAACTGTAAAGTCTTGGTCCATTACCATCTCGTCTTTGAGGTACTGATAGCTGGTACCGCTCTTGAGGAGTAGTCCGTTATCGAACTGACGCTCGATGCTCAGCCCTGTAGTCAGGAGCTTGCGCTGGTAGTAGCTAGGCAAACCATACTCAACCTCGGGGAGCGTACCATCGGCAGCGACCACTGCGTAGGGATAGCCCCCTTGGTCGCGATACTGGTAGTGGGCGAAGCCGTAGATATCCCAGCCGTTGTGGCGGTACTGCATAGACAGCTTGGCCGAGGTGTTACTGAGCTTGTCTGCTGGCTCCCCTGTCGAAATATTGGTATGATACCCTCCACGATGCAGATAACCTAGGCTAGCACCGAGGCCTAGGCGCTCGCTCACCCGCTGATAGCTCTGTCCGTTGATGCCATAGAGCCCATACTGACCGCCGAGGATATTCACCTGTGTGAACTGCTCCTCTAGAGGGCGGTAGCTGCGCATATTGATGATACCGCCCATGGCCCCACGTCCGTAGATAGTCCCCTGTGGCCCGCGTAGGATCTCGATGGTGCGGAGGTCGTGGTAGTCGCCGTCGATAGTGGCGTTCTCCAGGAGGGGTACTCCGTCGCTGTAAAGACCGACCATACCGAGGCGACGAGAGCCGATACCACGGATGAAGATAGGCGTAGACAGGCCCGAGCCGAAGTCGGGGATATGTACGTTGGGAGCGGTGGCCCCTAGGTCTTTGATGCCTTGGAACTGCGTCTGCTCCAGAAGGCGCTTACCGAGGATGCTTACGCTAGAGGGGAGAGCGTGCTTGAGGGTTTGTCTCTTAGTGGCCGTAACCTGTAGCTCGGCTAAGTCGTAGTTGTGCTTGATAGAGTCCAGCTCTTCGGCCTGCGCCCAGATGCCGAGACTCAGGATAGAGCATACGAGCGTGGCTCGTCGTATTATAGAGGTATTAAGTATCTGCATATATTTATGTTATTTGGTAGTTTGGCTTTGCATTACAAAGTTAGATGGCATAGCCCGTAATTTGGGGGCGAAGAGTAATTCAGATTCTAGGGCCTTTATCTTTGATTTGTGTCTTAATACTTTGATAATTAGTTGTTTGTCGTTTTGTTTGGGCATACTCTCCCTGGGACACTACTCAATAGATAGACCAATATCGTCCTAATTAGTTGGTGCTTAGGTAGGGCTTTGGCGCAATAGGGGCGAAGTAGTGCCCGCTGAAGGCTTTCTAGACCGCTGAGGGGGCTAGGCCCTCTAAGACCCACCTCGGAGCGCCTGTATTTATCGGCCTCATAGCCGCCTAATAGGCGGACGATCGTCGACTCGGTAGGCAGACAAGTGGCCGCCTATTAGGTGGCCACTTGTCTGCCTATTAGGTGACCGATTGTACAGAGGCTAGTGTACGATTGCTGGGCTAGTAGTCGCATCTGTGCTGAGCTATCGGAGCGGGTAGGGGGCGAATAATTTTTTGCCAACTCTATTGCAGTTATCAGAATTATTGCTACCTTTGCACGTGAAAAGAGCAAGACGCTCACACTGCCTCATGGTGTAATGGTAGCACAACAGATTCTGGTCCTGTTTGTTAAGGTTCG
>CAMBHQ010000015.1 GCA_945867245.1 uncultured Porphyromonas sp. | reverse complement strand
GCTTCGCCAATAGCGATGGCTTCCTGACTATCTATGGGATGATTGCAGAGGCTCACCGTAATCATATCAGCAAAGTCCGCCTCGCTGTCTCGCATCCCATAGATAGTCAGGAAGCCATCGCTATTGGCGAAGCTGCTCACGCCGAAACGCTCTCGGGCTGTCTTCGCCTTAGCCTGCCCCTCTATCGCAAGCTCTATACCCACCTCGCTATAATCGCTTAGGCGACGGAAAGCATCCCTATCGTAGGGGTATAGCTCCATCAGCCTGCGTAGTAACTGATGGTGTACAGAGTGTATCAGGCTATATACGGCATCGTCGCTACTAGGCTCAAAGGCATTGACATTGTAGACGTATAGCTCTAGGGCCGAGGCCTTGGGCGCAGACACTAGCTCGAAGCCCCTACTATCCAAGCCCTTGCCCCCGAAGAGGTAAATACGCAGAGGGGTCTTGGTCTGTAGGAAGGGGCGCCCCTCAGCACCCGTATGATTGTATAGGTCTAGGCACAGAGTTTTGATAAGCTCGAGTACGGGCTTTACCCGCTCTACTGCGGGCGGATAGGCATAGCTCCCATAGGCTACTGCATGCTTATCCCAGCGGTAGACCACCTCTATCCCGTAGGGCAGGAAGGTAGCGTCTATCCAGCTGTCTAGCTCGCTGAGCTGGCGCCTATGCTCAGGTATCTCTACGACACTCCCCACAGTAGGCCGCTCATCACTAGTACAGGCACCAAGCGACAGAGCCATTAGCGTAGCCACTAGAGCGGACTGACTGATGTTATATAGTTTTCTCATGGTCTTTATCGGGGGTTAGGTGTTAGGCCACGCTTGATGGCTTCGGCAGGTATTTGTAGGAGCTTACGAGGGTCTTCCTTCTCTAGAGGACGGTAGAGCGCGTTTTTCCCCTCACGTGTTACGGGCAGATAAAAGCGCTTGATATCTAACCAGCGTAGCCCTTCCTCGTAAAACTCCATCCGTCTAAGGCCCAGGACAATCTTCACCATAGCGAGCTGTCTCATAGTAAGGCCATAATAGGGCGTGTAGCGTGTGTAGTCGGCCCCAGTAGTAGAGAGTATCTGCTCCTTGTCGTGTGGTAGCTCTACATCATACTTAGCTCTGAGGTAGACAATAAGATCCTCTATTGAGCGGTCGTATTCCCCTAGCATCGCTAGAGCCTCCATGCGGTTGAGCATGACCTCGTCAGTAGTGAGTAGCACGTTGGTTACATATAGGTCTCGGGGGCGTAGACTCGTATTGTCGAGGAGCAGTGCACGCTCGTCAAACTTGGCGATGTAGTAACCATCCTTTACTGGCGCAGGCGAGGTCAGGAAGTAGTAGTTGCTCAGTAGGTTGATGGTCTTGTATGCTTCGTAGCCCTCTATGCCGTGCGAGGAGAAAACCTCTTTGGCGACCTTGAGCGTCGGGGCGAAGCGCTTGTGGGGGAGCTCTCGTGCCAAGCGGGACTCTGTCGTGGTCAGCAACAGATTGCTACGACTGTCCTCAGCTAGATAGCTCTGATAAAGGCTCGCTTTGTCTATTGTCTGCCCTAGGTCGCCACGCTTCCAGACCCTCAGGTGCTGGCTAGGATTGTAGCCCAGTACATAGTCGGAGTAATCCACGACAGCCTGCCAATCGCCCTTGTGGAGATAGAAGCGGGACGCAAAAGCGTAGGCCGCACGCTTGGTAAAGTGAAAGCGTGGCACACGATAGTATCTATCATCGACAAGGCTGATACCTAGCCTGAGGTCCTCCTCTATCTGACGATAGACCTCGGCTACGGTACCTCTCTCGTAGTCCACCAAAGCGTGCTTCTCGGGCGTTTTCAGGTAGGGAATACCTAGAGACTCGGTAGCTTCGCCACGATAAGGCTCGCACCATATCGTTACCAGCATAAAGTGCAGATAGGCTCGCAGCATAAAGGCCTCGCCATACAGCGCCCGTACTCTGTCCGTCTTGGGATACGTCTTGAGAAGCTCGAGTGCCTTATTGACCTGCGCAATACCCTTGTAGCAAGCTCGCCAGTACGAGAGAGGGGTGTCGAGGTCCTCTTGGTCGTAGTCTTCCCAATAATACATAGCCTCGTCGAGGCGGTAGTGCGTACCATGCGGACGCTCGCCGACATTGTCGGTGCGCGCTTCTAGGAAAGCGAAGTAGCTAGCATCGGGATAAGCAGCTGTCAGTAGCTCCGCTATCTTATCCTCGCTGTTAATCTCAATATTATGTGCAGCATCCGGACTCAGGTCGAGGTGCTGGCAGCCCGTAGAGAGGGACATCAATCCCAGCACTAGGAGCGCTCTATATAGATATGTATGCTTCATCTGTTACTCTGTATAAAATACTACAGTATCGTCCACGCATCGAGCTAAGTTAGATACCTAGGCCGAGGGTCAGCGTGTACTGCCTAGGTGTGGGTAGCGATACCCCTCCCGACTGATAATACTCGGGGTCCTGACCTCCTAGGCGGCTATCGGCATAGATAAGGAAGGGGTTAGTAACGCTCAGCTTAAGGGCTAGGCTACGCAAATGCAGGCGACGGCTAGTAGCCTCCGGAAGCGTATAGCCCAGGCTGATGTTTTTGAGGCGCACGAAGCTACCGTCGGCTACGCGCATCTGCGAGTAGTTATACGTATTGTAAGCTTTCTCGATATGCTCACGGCCGAAGCGTGCTATCTGCTCGCTAGAGGGGATAGTAGGCATATCTGTCTTTAGTTCGTCTCCGGCACTGAGCCAGCGTTGCTTATAGTTGCGCGAGAAGACGTTCAGGTCGGCAAACATAGGGTCGAAGGTCGGATTAAGCCTTATCTTATTACCGGCCTGCATAGTTACGAAAAAGCTAAGCTCCCACTGACGATAACGGAGGGTATTGGAGAGCCCCCCCGTGATGGTCGGCTCTATAGGTCCGTGGTAGATGAGGTACGACTTGGAGTGCTGCGTATCCAGGAAGTCCGCTCCCGAGATACGAGCCGTAGGCGCAGCATTAAGTGGGTACAAGCCGAAGGCGAAGGTAGGCAAGCCCTCTTCGTTGAGGCCTTGATAGTTGAAGGAGAACAGCGAGGCCTTGGGGAAACCCACCACGTTGCCACGCCCTCGCCCTGCCACCATATCGAAGGTGTTGGGGCTATTTAGTAGGCGTGTTATCTGCTGGCGCATAAGGCTCACTACGAGGGAGCTCTCCCACGAGAAGTCCTTGCCCTCTATATTGCGAGTCCTCAGACTTAACTCTAGCCCACGAGTACGCATATCCCCGAAGTTGGCATACTTGTAGTACTGCCCGCCGACGCCAGAGGTACGCACCAGGTCTATGAGGTCAAAGGCATTGCGCTGATACAGGTCTAGCGAGGCCGAGAGTCTATTCTGCCAGAGGCCCAACTCAAGGCCTAGGTTCAGCTCGTACATCTTCTCCCAGGTCAAGTCCCTGTTCTCTAGGTGTAGGATGTGTAGAGCATTCTCTCTATCCTCGAATCGTGAGCGGTTAATGAGCCCATTCACATAGACAGCCTGAGAGTTGATAGCCTCCTCGTTCATCTTAGCCGTGAGGCCATAGCTCGCTCTAAGGGCCAACTTGCTGATATGCTCGGACGAGCGCAGGAAGCGCTCGCGGTCGATATTCCACTTGGCCCCCACATTCCACGTAGGTAGCCATTTGTTGTGCGAATAGCGTCCCGAGGCGTTAGAGCCTTCGTAATTGAGTACTGTATTGAAGATATAGCGACCATCATAGCCATAGGTAGCACTCGTAGAGAATGTTATCCCACGGTCATAGCGTCTACTCAGCGAAAAATAAGGCGTAGCACTATCGCTCAGTTTCTGAGACACTAGCGGGTTGCTGAAAACCTGATTACCCTTGTCATACTGTATCCCATAGCCTGTAAAAGGCGAAGACTCTCTGTCGGCAGAGCGTAGCTCGGTAAAGGCAAAGAGCTTGAGGTCGTTTCGTCCCCAAGAGCGATTATAGTCTAGCGAAAGGCGACCCAAGTAACTCGTCAGTGCATTGTCGTTGCGGAGGTACATACCGCCATGCGTTAGCGCCACACGTGGCAAGGCTAGGGGGTCGTCTTGGTTACGCAGTAGGTAGATATTCTCACGGGCTACCTGTGGGGTCTCTGAGGCACGCCAGGCCTGCACCAGATTGCTCCCCTCGTGTACGTAGTGAGACATCCCTGTCGTAGCACGACGCACAGAGAATAGCCCCCTCAGCTCCAAGCCCGAGAAAGGCTTGTATGCTGCCTCTAGCTGTCCCTTGAGGTCTAGTACAGAGATGTCCATGTAGTTATTCTGATACTCGTTGAGGATGTTGAAGGGCGCCCAGTTATTGCGATAATACTCTAGCGCTCCATCATCGCCATAGGGACGTAATAGGCGACTAGTAGATAGAGCATAGGCGAATGGATTGATGTCGAAGTCTCGCTCGTAGCCTCCGACTACTGTATTCTTACGCTGTGGCATCGTGCCAGGGCTCTTCTGGTTGCGCATATTGCCATCTAGAGAGAGCGTTGCCTCTAGCTTACTGCCTAGGTAAAAACTACTCTTGAGCTTAGCTGTTAGCCTATCCACCTTATCGGCTATCGTCCATCCTGGATCGTGCATATAGCCTATCGAGGCATAGGTAGCACTATGCTCGCCCCCGGCAGAGAAGGTCAGGGTATGGTTGGTCGTAGGGCTTAGGCGGAAGAGGTGCCGGAACCAATCGGTATCGACGTGCTCACGGGCTTGGAGGTACTTAGCCCGTGCCTCTGGGGTATTAGCCAAGCGATAAGTACCCGTAGCAGGGTCTACACTATTGATTAGGCTGTACATCTGATGGTAGAGACCTGCACGACGCCCATAGAGCATCTGCTCTAGGCTAAAGTAGCCTTTGGCCTGCATCTCCTGATATATGCCAAGCGTCTCGGCACTACCCAATAAATCGAAGTTCTGATACGAAGGACGCTGACGTACACTGCCCTCCATAGCATACGATACCCCTAGGGGCGCATTGCGTCTTCCGGACTTGGTGGAGACCACGATAACGCCATTGAGGGCGCGCGCGCCATAGACCGAGGTTGCCGAGGCGTCCTTGAGTACCTGTATATCCTGTATATCGGCTGCATTGAGGCCCGCAACGGCCGAGGATACGAGCGTAGAGGCATCACCCGAGGCTAGGTCCTCCACACTGAGGTTTACTAGGTCCTCATATACGACTCCGTCTATGACCCACAGCGGCTGCACATTGCCTATAATAGAGGCCCCTCCGCGGATATTGATACGCGGAGCAGCACCAAAGCTACCCGATATATTCTGTATCGATAGCCCTGCCACACGCCCCTCTAGCATACGCGAGACATCGCTCACACCCTCGAGTTTGATATCAGCTAGCTTTACTTGACTTGTTGCTCCGGTATAGGCTCGGCTCTTGACCCGCTGGTAGCCTGTGATAACGGCCTCCTCGATTTGCTGAGCCTGCTCGTGTAGCGTTACGCGCATCTCCTCTGTGGTAACAGTCAAGACTTGCGTCTTCATCCCGATAAAGCTAAAGCGTAGCTTGTCCCCCACCCTCGCTCGGAGCGTAAAGCGCCCCTCTAGGTTGGTGCTTACGCCCTCTCTAGTGCCGACACGTAGCACAGACACCCCTACTAGGGGCTGACGAGCGCTATCCCGTACCAGTCCGCGCACCTGTATATCCTGAGCCTCGAGGAGGAGCGTCGCAGAGCAAAGCAATAGCATAATATACAAGACTCTGCTAATACCTCGGCTATTATATCGTATATATCTCATCATTTCTCTAAGTATCTCCATTTATCTACAGACTATAATTAACCCCGATATAGAAGCCACGTGGATGCCCAGCACGCAGTCCCGAGGGATGCCGTGAGACTAGATATTTCGCCCCCAAGAGGTTCACCGCATTCACCTTGAGGCTTAGCCCTCTTAGCAACTGCACACGAGCCGAGGCATCTAGCACATAATGCTCTGGCACACGCTCTCGGGCTACGATAGCACCCTGCCCTGGCACTGTGCGCATATCGCCATTGTAGCGCATACTGAGGTTAAGGTCCCAGAGTCGATGCTCTAGTCCCCACTGCAAGGCTGCGGCATGCTTGTATATATAGGGTATCTCATCCCCCACGAATACCTGTCCCCAAGTAGAGCTCTCGAAGTCCCGCAGCATACGTGTATCGGTATAGGTGTAGCTTAGCTGTATAGGCATACGCACACGCCAGCTAGCGGGTAATGGGTTGTACTGCAGTAGTAGCTCAGCCCCGTACACACGCGCCTTACCTACGTCAAACTGCTCGAGTGTCCCCTGCCCACCTGCGGCAGCGAGGTCGCTACCGAGCATATTGCTATAAGCATTGTAGTAGCCTATGGCCTCGGCTTTGAGGTTATCGCTCGTATAACGCAGCCCCAGCTCTGTATTGATGCTGCTCTCTGCCTTCTGGTCAGTACCAGCACTAGGCGGAGCGAAGCCTTTGTGAATACCCCCGAAAGCCGACAGCACAGAGCTAAGTTTGTAGTTCAGCCCTAGACTCGGGATAAGTGCCTGCACATAGTTGTGCGTCTCTAGGCGTTGATGCCCAGCACGTCTGGTATCATTCTGCCCAAAGTTATTCTTGTGCAGACGTACCGCCTCGTAGCGTAGGCCCGTGGTAAGCGTTAGCTTATCCCACGTGAACTTCCCTAGCGTGTATGCCGACCAGGCTCGTGCCGAGGTAATCTGGTTAGCTTGGCTACCATGTACCCCGGCTAGATATAGGTACATACGTCCGTCCCTCAGCCCATAGCTATCGTCCCACTGATAGCGGTCCTCGGCATCCTCGTGGTAGCGGAGCCCTGCCTCTAGAGTAAGGTAAGCGGCTCCCCAGCGGATGCCATGCTCTAGACGAGACTGCAGCCCACGCGAGTAGTAACTACGATTGTTGGCACGCACCCACAAGGCCTCGCCCTCGTAATCGACCTCGCCACGGACTAGGCGCATATAGCGCTCGTTCGTCTCGGGATAAGATAGCACCTCGCTAAGGCCCTTCTTCTCATACTTCCCAATGCCCGCCTTGACATCATTTAGTTTGTACCAGTTGCGATGATAATAGTTGTAGTAGAGCTGCGTGAGGAGCTTCGTCTTGGCGGAGAACTGTAGCCAATAGCTCAGTGATGTCTGATAATGCTTGCTCTGCATGCGGTCTACCTGAGCAGCAGCGTAGCGCTGATAAGGGTTCTGAGCGAAGTCCGCCTCGGTAAGCCCTAGATAGCTCTCATCCGAATCTTCATCTGCATAGCCCACCTTCAGCTCCAGAGCGTGGCTCAGCCCCCCGTCGTTGGCCGTACTAGCCCTCAGCTTAGCAATCAAATCGTTACGCACGAAGCCCTTGTCTGTGGCCCAAGGGTTGTCCTTGAAGCCATCACTGCTATGGCGCAAATACTCCACGAGATAGCCCCAGTGCTTATGGCTATTACCTATCATCAGGTGCCCCTTGCTCGTAGCGAACGAGCCATAAGAAACATTCGCCTTGAGGGCCAGACGTTCGGGGATAGGTGTAGAGACCATATTGATAGCCCCCCCTGTGGTAAAAGGGCCATACTGCACTTGGCTACTCCCTTTGAGTACCTCGACAGCATGCATACGTGCCGTGTTGGGGAAGTAATAGGCGGCAGGCGACGAATAAGGGGCTGGCGTGGCGAGGATACCATCCTCCATGATATTGATGCGTTCGCTACGCTCGGCCTTGGTGCCACGCAGACTAATATTGGGGCGTAGGCCGAAGCCATCCTCCTCATACATATTGACACCAGGTACCGCCCTGAGCATACGATTGATATCGGTATAACCGAGCCGCTGTAATTCTCCGGGTGAGATATAGTAGGCCGAGCCCGTCCTATTACGGGCCTGAAACTTGCTCCCCAGTATCTGACGAGCTGAGACGACGACCTCCTCCAACCTCTGCGTACGGAGGCTATCACTAGGATTTGGGGTGGAGGTCCTAGACTCTTGACTCTGCCCCCATAAGGGATTTAGCAGAGCCAAATGGGCAGATAACACTAATATGCTTCGCTGACGACTATTCATTGTTCTCGGTTGAGTGATATTGCACAATCATAGATGCGCTATGGAAGAGCGCACCAAATGTTTTGCAAAGTTACCTACAGCACAAACAAGCCCCCAATACCTAAATGTAGGTATTGGGGGGCGCCATCTAATGATAGTTAGGTACAAAAGCGTCTATTCCTACTCCCTAGGCCCGAATAACGAGCGACGGCTACCTGCCCTAGGGCAAGTAGCCGTCGCTATGTTTAGTAAGGTCTACGATTAAGCGTTTACCTTAGCCATGTGCGCAACGAGGTCAAGCACCTTGTTTGAGTAACCGATTTCGTTGTCGTACCATGAAACCACCTTTACGAACGTGTCCGTAAGAGCGATACCAGCCTTAGCGTCGAAGATTGACGTACGAGCATCGCCAAGGAAGTCGCTTGATACCACTTCGTCCTCAGTGTAACCTAGGATACCCTTGAGTTCGTTTTCGCTAGCCTTCTTCATAGCTTCGCAGATTTCTGCATACTTAGCAGGCTTAGCGAGGTTCACAGTAAGGTCTACTACAGATACGTCGAGCGTTGGCACACGGAAGGCCATACCCGTTAGCTTACCATTGAGCTCAGGGATTACCTTACCTACAGCCTTAGCAGCACCAGTGCTTGATGGGATGATGTTACCCGCAGCAGCACGGCCACCACGCCAGTCCTTAGCAGAAGGACCGTCTACAGTCTTCTGTGTAGCTGTCGTAGCGTGTACAGTCGTCATAAGACCATCTGTGATACCCCAGTTGTCGTTAAGAACCTTAGCGATAGGAGCAAGACAGTTAGTAGTACAAGAAGCGTTAGATACGATCTGCGTGCCCTTAACATACTTGTCGGTATTTACACCGCATACAAACATTGGGGTGTCGTCCTTGCTAGGAGCAGACATAACTACGTACTTAGCACCAGCCTGTAGGTGAAGCTCTGCCTTATCCTTAGAGAGGAATAGACCTGTAGACTCTACTACGTACTCAGCACCTACTGCATCCCACTTAAGGTCAGCGGGGTTCTTTTCAGCAGTTACACGGATTACGTTGCCGTTCACTACGAGGTTACCATCCTTAACCTCTACAGTACCCTTGAACTGACCATGCATCGTGTCGTACTTGAGCATATAAGCCATGTAGTCTACGTCTAGAAGGTCGTTGATACCTACGATCTGGATGTCGTTGCGCTCCTGAGCGGCACGGAATACGAAGCGACCGATACGGCCGAATCCGTTGATACCTACTTTAATCATCGTTTTGTTTTCGTTATATTACTAGTTACTGTTTATATTGCCAAATAACTCGCGTCCTAATGCTTCTCTAGGACAGCACAAAGTTACTCAAAAAAAGTGAAACCATAGCCACAGCGTCCACGCTCATACCGCTTTATCTATTAAAAGCACACGATTGCCTCTCCTGTACACCCGCTAGTGTACGACTGTACACCTACTAATGTACGACCATACATCAGAGACTGAAGCCTCCCGCGCCCCCCTAGCCGCAGCTTACTACAGCCTAGACTAGGGCTAAGGCGTATTATTAGACAGGTCCGTGATGCGCTAGTCTGCTATTATTCGTACCTTTGTAACAGAAAACATTAGACAATAGAATGATAACAGTAACAGACCTCGCTATACAATTCGGTAAGCGAGTACTATTCCAAGACGTAAACCTCAAGTTCACCCCCGGCAACTGCTACGGCATCATCGGTGCCAACGGCGCGGGTAAGTCTACCATGCTACGCGCTATCAGTGGCGCTATTGACCCTACACGTGGTACCATCACGCTAGGCCATGGCGAGCGCCTATCGGTGCTAAGCCAGGACCACTTCGCCTACGACGAGTACAGCGTGATGGATACCGTCCTGATGGGCCACAGCGTACTATGGGCCATTATGGAGGAGAAGAATGCCCTCTATGCCAAGCCCGACTTCAGCGATGAGGACGGCAACCGAGTGGCCGAGCTAGAGGATAAGTTCGCAGAGATGGAGGGCTGGAATGCCGAGAGCGATGCAGCTATGCTCCTCAGTGGCCTCGGCATCAGGGAAGACCTACACTACAAGCTCATGAGCGAGCTCAGTGGTAAGGAGAAGGTGCGTGTACTCCTAGCCCGTGCCCTCTACGGCAAGCCCGACAACCTACTCCTCGACGAGCCTACCAACGACCTCGACCTCGAGACCGTAGCCTGGCTAGAGAATTACCTCAGCGAGTGCGAGCAGACAGTACTAGTAGTAAGCCACGACCGCCACTTCCTAGACTCTGTATGTACGCATACTGTGGATATTGACTTCGGCCGTGTACAGCAGTTCGCGGGTAACTATAGCTTCTGGTACGAAAGTAGCCAGCTAGCCCTACGCCAGCAGCAACAGCAAAACAAGAAGGCCGAGGAAAAGCGCAAGGAACTGGAGGAATTCATCCGCCGTTTCTCTGCCAACGTGGCCAAGAGTAAGCAAACGACTAGCCGTAAGAAGATGCTAGAGAAGCTCAACGTAGAGGAAATCAAGGCGAGCAGCCGTCGCTACCCAGGCATCATCTTCACGCCCGACCGCGACCCAGGCAACAAGATTCTAGAGGTCAAGGGCCTGACCTCCTATGCCGACGACGACACGCTCCTATTCCGCGATGTGAACTTCAACGTAGAGAAGGAGGACAAGATTGTCTTCATCGGCCGCGACCCACGTGCTATGACGGCGCTCTTCCAGATTATCAATGGAGAGCAAAAGGCCGCCTCGGGGACCTACGAATGGGGGCAGACCATCACCTCGGCCTACCTACCGCTAGACAATACGGCC
>CAMBHQ010000014.1 GCA_945867245.1 uncultured Porphyromonas sp. | reverse complement strand
GGAACGTGGTATCACGATTAACACTTCACACGTAGAATATCAGACGGCTAACCGTCACTACGCACACGTAGACTGTCCAGGTCACGCCGACTATGTGAAGAACATGGTAACGGGTGCTGCGCAGATGGACGGTGCTATCATCGTAGTAGCTGCTACTGATGGTCCTATGCCACAGACTCGCGAGCACGTGCTTCTCGCTCGTCAGGTAAACGTGCCTGCTCTTGTTATCTTCATGAACAAGTGCGACATGGTAGACGACGAAGAAATGCTTGAGCTTGTAGAAATGGATATGCGTGAGTTGCTCTCAAACTACGAGTTTGATGGTGACAATACGCCAGTAATCCGTGGTTCTGCTCTTGGTGCTCTTAACGGTGACCCACAGTGGGAAGCTAAGGTTATGGAGCTTATGGATGCAGTAGACACTTGGATCCCACTGCCTCCACGTGCTATCGACAAGCCATTCCTAATGCCAGTAGAAGACGTGTTCTCAATCACTGGTCGTGGTACTGTAGCAACTGGTCGTATCGAAACTGGTGTTATCCACACGGGTGACGAAGTTCAGATCATCGGTCTTGGTGCAGAAGGTCTCAAGTCAGTTGTAACTGGTGTGGAAATGTTCCGCAAGATTCTTGACGAAGGTCAGGCTGGTGACAACGTAGGTCTTCTCCTCCGTGGTATCGACAAGAACGAAATCAAGCGTGGTATGGTAATCGCTAAGCCAGGTCAGGTAAAGCCTTACAGCCGCTTCAAGGCTTCTGTATACGTACTGAAGAAGGAAGAAGGTGGTCGCCACACGCCATTCCAGAACAAGTATCGTCCTCAGTTCTACATCCGTACGCTTGACGTTACTGGTGAGATCACTCTACCAGAAGGTACTGAGATGGTTATGCCAGGTGACAACGTTGAGATCATCGTTGACCTCATCTACCCAGTAGCTTGTAACGTAGGTCTACGTTTCGCTATCCGCGAAGGTGGTCGTACGGTAGGTTCTGGTCAGATCACTGAGATCTTCGAGTAATCCCTCGTCTGATAAGGATCTTAAAACTTAAGAGGCTTGGCCTACTGGCTAAGCAATAGGTCAAGCCTCTATATACGGGTTTAGCTCAGTTGGTAGAGCACTGGTCTCCAAAACCAGGTGTCGGGAGTTCGAGTCTCTCAACCCGTGCTAGAAATACGAGACAATGAGTATAGTTAGTCGCATAGGAACCGCATTCAAGGATTCTTACACAGAACTGACACAGAAAGTAACATGGCCTACTCGTCAGGAACTGACGGGTAGCTCTATTATTGTGTTGATCGCTTCCATTATCATCGCATTGTTTGTTACGTCTGTAGATAGTCTGTTTAATCAGTTGCTGACTTTCGTTTATAATGCAGTAGCGTAAGTGATGGCAGGGGTAAACGAGAAGAAGTTTTACGTCCTTCGTGCCGTAACGGGCAAGGAGGCCAAGGTAAAGGACGACTTAGACCGTGAGATACGGCTAACGGATCTGGGGCGCTATGTGTCCCAGGTTTTCGTGCCTACGGAGAAGGTCATAAGTCAGCGCAATGGTAAGAAGATTGTCAAGGAGCGTCCGAGCCTTCCTGGTTATATCATCGTAGAGGCAGCACTCGTGGGGGATGTGGCGTTTCGACTCCGCAGCACGCCCAACGTGATAGGCTTCCTCGGTGGTAGCAGAGGCTCAGATCCAGAGCCTATGAATCCTCTAGAGGTAGAGCGTCTGATGAAACGTGCAGATGCTATTGCCGAGAGCGAGGGCGAGTACGAGATCGACTTCTATGTAGGCGATATCGTCAAGGTAACGGACGACGCATTCGCGGGCTGTGAGGCGACAGTAGAGGAGGTAACCCCCGACAAGCGTAAGCTCAAGGTGATGGTTAAGATGTTTGGTCGTAAGATCCCTCTCGAGCTGAGCTATGCTCAGGTAACGAAGGAACTATAAGCTTGTTACGGAGCGTATAGCGACGGATAAAGGTTCGTATAGTGTAAATCACTAAAACAAGACAAAGAACAATGGCAAAAGAAATTGCTGGACAACTAAAATTGCAAATCAAGGGTGGTGCGGCTAACCCATCACCTCCCGTAGGACCTGCGCTTGGTGCTAAGGGTATCAATATAATGGAGTTCTGCAAGCAGTTCAACGCCAGAACCCAGGATCAGGCCGGTAAGGTGCTCCCAGTAGTGATCACCTACTACGCTGATAAGAGTTTTGACTTCATCATTAAGACTCCTCCTGTGGCCATTCAGCTCAAGGAAATTACTAAGCTGAAGAGCGGTTCTGCTCAGCCTAACCGTAATAAGGTTGCTGAGGTTACCTGGGAACAGGTGCGCGCAATTGCTACAGACAAGCTCGTGGACCTTAACTGCTTCACTGTAGAGTCTGCTATGAAGATGGTAGCTGGTACAGCCCGCAGTATGGGTATCACGGTAAAGGGTGAATTTCCTGGATAATCAATAACGAATCAAAGAACATGAGCAAACTGACAAAGAATCAGAAGATTGCTTTGAGCAAGATCGAGCCAGGGAAGGCCTACACACTAGCAGAAGCTGCTGCTCTTGTGAAGGAAATTACCCTTACCAAGTTCGATGCCTCTGTAGACGTAGACGTACGTCTCGGCGTAGACCCACGTAAGGCCAACCAGATGGTGCGTGGCGTAGTAACGCTACCCCACGGTACAGGTAAGCAGGTGCGCGTACTAGCCCTCTGTACTCCTGACAAGGAAGCTGAGGCTAAGGAAGCCGGTGCTGACTACGTAGGTCTAGACGAGTATATCGAGAAGATCCGTGGCGGATGGACAGATATCGACGTTATCATCACTCAGCCCGCTATCATGGGTAAGATTGGTGCTCTCGGTCGTGTCCTCGGTCCCCGCGGTCTGATGCCTAACCCCAAGAGCGGTACTGTGACCAACGAGGTTGGCGCAGCTGTTAAGGAAGTTAAGAGCGGTAAGATCGACTTCAAGGTAGACAAGACGGGTATTGTACACACCTCTATCGGTAAGGTGTCATTCTCAGCTGAGCAGATCAAGGAGAATGCCGCAGAGTTTATCTCTACCCTTATCAAGCTAAAGCCAAGTGCTGCCAAGGGTACTTATGTGAAGAGTATCTTTATCTCTAGCACGATGAGCCCAGGCGTGAAGATTGACCCTAAGTCTGTAGAAGAATAATAAGTAAGGAAAGACAATGAGAAAAGAAAATAAGGCAGTTGTAATCGAGCAACTCAAGAGCTATCTCGGCGAGTATCCTCACTTCTACCTCGCAGATACAGAGGGTATGGATGCAGCACAGACTGCACTACTTCGTCGCAAGGCTAATGCAGCTGGCATCAAGGTAGTTGTTGTGAAGAATACGCTCCTACGTCGTGCGCTAGCCGACACGGGCGACTTCTCGCAGCTCCAGAGCGCGCTCAAGAAGAATACGATGGTGTTCTTCTCTAACGTAGCTAATGCTCCTGCGAAGCTCATCAAGGATATTATCAAGGAAAAGAAGGATGCAGCCAAGATCAGCCTCAAGGGCGCTTATGCCGAGACAGGCTTCTATGGTGCAGACCAGCTAGACGCACTAGTTGCTATCAAGAGCAAGGAAGAGCTTATCGCCGACGTGGTGGCCCTCCTACAGTCTCCTATCCGCAACGTGCTCTCTGCGCTTGAGAATAAGGACAGCAAGGGCGAAGAGGCAGCCGCTGAGTAATAACGAAGCCTCAACAATCAAACCAAGTAAACAAAGAAAATATCTAAATAATTATGGCAGATATCAAAGCTATCGCTGAACAGCTAGTAAACCTCACAGTAAAGGAAGTAAGCGAACTCGCAGCTATCCTCAAGGACGAATATGGCATCGAGCCTGCTGCTGCTGCAGTAGTAGTAGCTGCTGGTGGTGAAGCCGCTGCAGCCGAAGAGAAGACTTCATTCGACGTAATCCTCAAGAGCGCTGGTGCCGCTAAGCTCCAGGTAGTAAAGGCCGTTAAGGAACACTGCGGTCTTGGCCTCAAGGAAGCTAAGGACATCGTAGACGCTGCTCCTGCTGCTGTTAAGGAAGGCGTAGACAAGGCTACTGCTGAAGCTGTGAAGGCAGCCCTCGAAGAAGCAGGTGCTGAAGTAGAGCTTAAGTAACAAGCATCACCTGTGTGAACACAGGTCATAATGGTTAAGATTCCCCGTAAGGGGAGTCTTGACCCTTTTGTGTCTAATAATACTTAGTACCTTTTTTAGTCCCAAGATGGCCTCAAACCAGAACAAAAAGCGAATAAACTTTGCATCGATAAAGAATCCGTTGCAATTCCCCGATTTCCTAGAGGTTCAGCTCAAGAGCTTCCAGGATTTCTTCCAGCTGGATACGCCGCCAGAGCGTCGTAAGAAGGAGGGTCTGTACAAAGTGTTTGCCGAGAACTTCCCTATCGCAGATACTCGCAATAACTTTGTGCTTGAGTTCCTAGACTACTACGTCGATCCTCCCAAGTACTCTATCGAGGAGTGCCTTAGCCGTGGGCTGACCTATAGCGTCCCCCTCAAGGCTAAGCTCAAACTCTATTGTACCGACCCAGACCACGAAGACTTCGATACCGTAATCCAGGACGTATTCCTCGGTCCTATCCCATACATGACCGAGTCAGGTACATTTGTTATCAACGGTGCTGAGCGCGTTATCGTTTCGCAGCTACACCGTTCGCCTGGGGTATTCTTTGGTACTAGTATGCACACTAGCCGTACGCAGCTATACTCGGCACGTATTATCCCCTTCCGTGGGTCGTGGATAGAGTTCGCTACGGACGTTAATAATGCGATGTATGCCTACATCGATCGTAAGAAGAAGCTACCTGTAACGACGCTACTACGTGCTATCGGTTACGAGACGGACAAGGATATCCTAGACCTCTTTGACCTAGCCGAGGAGGTGAAGGTGAGCAAGGCTGCCCTCAAGAAGTGTGTAGGCCGCAAGCTCGCTGGTCGTGTCAATAAGACTTACATCGATGACCTCAGCGACGAGGATACGGGCGAGGTGGTATCTATCGAGCGTACGACAGTGCTCGTAGACCGCGACGTGGAACTGACCGAGGAGCATATCGAGGCTATCCTAGAGTCAGGCAACAAGACCATCCTACTGCACCGCGAAGACAAGCAGACAGGCGACTACGCCCTCATCTTCAACACGCTGCAGAAGGACCCATGTAACAGCGAGCACGACGCTCTATATTATATATACAGACAGCTACGTAATGCCGAGCCCGCTGACGAGAGCAATGCGCGCGAGGTTATTACCAACCTATTCTTCTCGGACAAGCGTTACGACCTCGGGGATGTAGGTCGCTACCGCCTCAATAAGAAGCTCAACCTGACGACAGACCCTGAGGTAAAGGTACTGACGAATCAGGATATCGTCGAGATCATCAAGTACCTCATCGAGCTGGCTAACTCCAAGGCTCAGGTAGATGATATCGACCACCTCTCTAACCGCCGTGTTCGTACGGTAGGGGAGCAGCTCTACAACCAGTTCGGAGTAGGTTTAGCACGTATGGCACGCACGGTGCGTGACCGTATGAACGTGCGTGATAACGAAGTCTTCACGCCCGAGGACCTCGTGAATGCCAAGACTCTGTCTTCGGTGGTTAATTCGTTCTTCGGGACGAACGCTCTGTCTCAGTTCATGGACCAGACGAACCCACTAGCAGAGATAACACACAAGCGCCGTATCTCGGCCCTCGGTCCTGGGGGTATCAGCCGCGACCGTGCAGGCTTCGAGGTGCGCGACGTACACTATACACACTATGGCCGTCTCTGTCCTATCGAGACGCCAGAAGGACCAAACATTGGTCTTATCTCTTCGCTCTGTGTGTATGCCAAGATCAATGACCTCGGCTTTATCTCTACACCTTACCGCAAGGTTAATAATGGGGTGGTAGACTTCAGCGAGGAAGGTCTCAGCTACTATACGGCCGAGGAAGAAGAGGAGATGCTCGTAGCGCAGGGTAACGCCCCGCTAGACGAGAAGGGGCGCTTCACCAATGACCGCATCAAGGCGCGTCTAGAGTCAGACTTCCCTGTGGTAAGCCCAGAGGAGGTACACCTCATGGACGTAGCGCCTACACAGATTGCCTCTATTGCGGCTTCGCTCATCCCATTCCTAGAGCACGACGATGCTAACCGTGCACTCATGGGTTCGAACATGATGCGTCAGGCTGTTCCCCTCCTTCGCCCCGAGGCTCCTATTGTGGGTACGGGTATCGAGGCTCAGCTTGTTCACGACTCTCGTACGCAGGTGGTGGCCGAGCGTAGCGGTGAGATTGTCTTCGTAGATGCTACGACTATCAAGGTAAAGTACGACTGGACCGAGGCTGAGCGCTTCGTGAGCTTCGACGAGGAGATTACGACCTACGAGCTGCCCAAGTTCCGCAAGACCAACCAGAGCACGACCATCGACCTGCGTCCTATCTGTCAGAAGGGACAGCGTGTCGAGGCTGGCGATATCCTGACTGAGGGCTACTCTACTCAGGGTGGCGAGTTGGCTCTAGGTCGCAACGTGCAGGTGGCTTATATGCCATGGAAGGGGTATAACTACGAGGATGCCATCGTGCTTAACGAGCGCCTCGTACGCGAAGACTTCTTCACCTCTGTACACGTAGATGAATATATCCTAGAGGTGCGCGAGACCAAGCGAGGCCTCGAAGAGCTAACGCAGGATATCCCTAACGTTAGTGACGACGCTACCAAGAACCTCAATGCTGATGGTATCATCCGCATCGGTGCTCGTGTAGAGCCAGGCGATATCCTCGTGGGTAAGATTACGCCTAAGGGCGAGAGCGACCCCACACCAGAAGAGAAGCTCCTACGCGCTATCTTCGGGGATAAGGCTGGCGATGTTAAGGATGCTTCGCTCAAGGCAACGCCTTCGCTACGAGGTGTCGTAATCGATACGAAGCTATACTCCAAGGTGCTCAACAAGAAGGGCCGCAACGAGCTCAAGGAAGCTCAGGAAGCCCTCGACGAAGAGTACAGCAAGAAGCAGAACAGCCTGAAGGCCGTTTACATCGAGAAGCTCCTAAAGCTGACCGAGGGCAAGAAGGTGAAGTCGGTCAAGGACTACCTCGGTACAGACAAGCTCAAGGCTGGGGCTAAGTTTAGCAAGGCCGAGCTAGAGGCTCTGCCCTACAACGAGCTTATGCTCGGCGAGTGGACAGACGATGCTGAGACCAACGACCTACTCAACAAGACCACTGTAAACTACCTCAAGCGTAGCAAGGAGATTGACAGTGAGCTACGCCGTAAGAAGCTCGACGAGTCTATCGGTGATGAGCTACCATCGGGTATCGTCCAGATGGCTAAGGTGTACATCGCCAAGAAGCGTAAGATACAGGTAGGGGACAAGATGGCCGGTCGCCACGGTAACAAGGGTATCGTCTCTAAGGTGGTACGTCAGGAGGATATGCCATTCCTCGAGGATGGTACGCCTGTAGACATCTGTCTGAACCCTCTAGGGGTGCCTAGCCGTATGAACCTCGGGCAGATCTTCGAGGCGGTACTAGCCTGGGCAGGACGTAAGCTCGACTGCAAGTTCGCTACGCCTATCTTCGACGGTGCTTCGCTCGACGATATGAACGAGTGGACCGACAAGGCTGGCCTAGCACGCAATGGTAAGACTTACCTCTATGATGGTGGCACGGGTGAGCGCTTCGACCAGCCTGCTACGGTGGGGGTAACCTACTTCCTCAAGCTCGGGCACATGGTAGATGACAAGATGCACGCCCGTTCTATCGGTCCTTACTCGCTCATCACACAGCAGCCACTCGGTGGTAAGGCGCAGTTCGGTGGTCAGCGTTTCGGGGAGATGGAAGTGTGGGCCCTCGAGGCCTTCGGTGCTTCGCACATCCTACAGGAAATCCTCACCATCAAGAGTGATGACGTACAGGGACGTAGCAAGGCTTACGAAGCTATCGTTAAGGGTGACCCCATGCCGACACCTGGTATCCCAGAGTCGCTCAACGTATTGCTCCACGAGCTTAAGGGTCTAGGTCTTAGCTTTACCCTCGACTAAAAAGTATTCTTGGCCACTAGGCACGCCACACATGTGGTGTGCCTAGTACCAAGCCGAGAACAATATCTTAGCAAGAACTATGGCATTCAAAAAAGATAATAAGATAAAGAGCAACTTCTCTAAGATAACTATCTCTCTGGCTTCGCCCGAGGAGATACTAGAGAACTCAAGCGGCGAAGTCCTCAAGCCTGAGACGATCAACTATCGTACTTACAAGCCCGAGCGTGACGGTCTATTCTGCGAACGCACCTTCGGCCCTGTGCGAGACTTCGAATGTCATTGCGGTAAGTACAAGCGTATTCGTTATCGTGGTATCGTCTGCGACCGTTGTGGTGTAGAGGTTACAGAGAAGAAGGTACGCCGTGAGCGTATGGGCCACATCAAGCTAGAGGTGCCCGTAGCACACGTTTGGTACTTCCGTTCGCTCCCCAACAAGATGGGTTACCTCCTAGGCATCTCTGCCAAGAAGCTCGAGAGCATCGTCTACTACGAGCGCTATGTGGTAATCCAGAGCGGTGTCCTAGGCGACAGTGTGCAGCCCCTCGACGTCCTTACTGAGGACGAATATATGGAGCAACTAGACCGCGCCGAGGCCGCTAACCCACAGAACGAGCAACTAGAGGACACTGATCCTAGCAAGTTCATCTGTAAGACTGGTGCTGAGGCCATCTACGACCTACTATGCCGTCTAGACCTCGATGCGCTCTCTTACGAGCTCCGTCATAAGGCAAACACCGATACTTCGCAGCAGCGCAAGAACGAAGCCCTCAAGCGCCTCCAGGTGGTAGAGAGCTTCCGTCAGAGCCGCGAGGTGAATCGTCCTGAGTGGATGATTATGAAGGTGCTGCCCGTTATCCCCCCCGACCTACGTCCGCTAGTGCCCCTCGATGGTGGGCGCTTCGCTACGAGCGACCTCAACGACCTCTATCGTCGTGTGATCATTCGTAACAACCGCCTAAAGCGCATGATTGAGATTAAGGCGCCCGAGGTAATCCTCCGTAACGAGAAGCGTATGCTACAGGAGGCGGTAGACTCGCTCTTCGATAACTCGCGTAAGTCTAGCGCTGTACGTAGCGAAAACAATCGTCCGCTCAAGTCGCTCTCTGATAGCCTCAAGGGTAAGCAGGGGCGCTTCCGTCAGAACCTCCTCGGTAAGCGTGTAGACTACTCAGCGCGCTCGGTAATCGTCGTAGGTCCCGAGCTCAAGATGCACGAGTGCGGTATCCCTAAGTACATGGCTGCCGAGCTCTACAAGCCTTTCATCATCCGTAAGCTCATCGAGCGTGGTATCGTGAAGACGGTGAAGAGCGCCAAGAAGATTGTAGACCGCAAGGAAGCCGTAGTATGGGACATCCTAGAGCACGTTATGAAGGGCCACCCTGTCCTCCTAAACCGTGCCCCTACGCTACACCGTCTAGGTATCCAGGCTTTCCAGCCTAAGATGATCGAGGGCAAGGCTATCCAGCTACACCCACTGAGCTGTACGGCGTTCAATGCCGACTTCGATGGTGACCAGATGGCTGTCCACCTCCCCCTCAGCAACGAAGCTATCCTAGAGGCACAGATGCTGATGCTGGCCTCACACAATATCCTCAACCCCGCGAACGGTGCGCCTATTACTGTGCCTTCTCAGGACATGGTACTTGGTCTGTACTATATCTCCAAGCTACGTGCTGGGGTTAAGGGCTCGGGCAAGACTTTCTATGGTGCCGAGGAAGCAACTATTGCCTACAACGAGGGCAAGCTCTCGATGCATGCACCTATCAATGTCTACGTCGATGATGTAGTCGATGGCGAGAAGGTGCGCCGCATGGTAGAGACCTCTGTAGGTCGTCTGATGGTGAACGAGTTTGTGCCAGAGGCCGTAGGTTATGTCAACGAAACCCTCGGTAAGAAGGCCTTACGTGATATCATCGGTAAGGTAATCAAGGTTTGTGGTGTAGCGACGACGGCGAAGTTCCTAGATGATATCAAGAATCTCGGTTACTATATGGCCTTCAAGGGCGGTCTGTCCTTCAACCTCGGTGACGTAATTATCCCAGAGGAGAAGACTCAGCTCATCCAGGAGGGTTACAACGAGGTAAACGATATCATGATGAACTACTCGATGGGGGTTATCACCAACAACGAGCGTTACAACCAGATTATCGACACGTGGACGCATATCAATGCTAGCCTCTCGGATATCGTTATCAAGCACCTCAAGGAAGACCAGCAGGGCTTCAACTCGGTGTATATGATGATGGACTCTGGGGCGCGTGGTAGTAAGGAGCAGATTCGTCAGCTCTCTGGTATCCGTGGTCTGATGGCTAAGCCTCAGAAGAGCGGTAGCGAGGGCGGACAGCAGATTATCGAGAACCCTATCCTCTCTAACTTTAAGGAAGGTCTATCGGTGCTCGAGTACTTCATCTCTACCCACGGTGCTCGTAAGGGTCTAGCCGATACCGCTCTCAAGACGGCCGACGCCGGTTACCTCACACGTCGTCTAGTAGACGTGTCTCAGGATGTGATTATCAACGAGGAGGACTGCGGTACGCTACGTGGACTTGTGGCTACAGAGCTCAAGAAGAACGAAGAGGTTATTGCCTCGCTATACGAGCGTATCCTCGGTCGTGTATCAGTACACGATGTGATTCATCCTCAGACGGGCGAAGTGCTCGTACATGCTGGCGAAGAGATTCGCGAGGACGCTGCCGAGGCTATCGAGAAGTCGCCTATCGAGCATGTCGAAATTCGCTCGGTACTGACCTGCGAATCCAAGAAGGGTGTCTGCGCCAAGTGTTATGGTCGCAACCTCGCTACCAACCACATGGTACAGCGTGGCGAAGTGGTCGGCGTGATCGCTGCACAGTCTATCGGTGAGCCTGGTACACAGCTGACACTGCGTACCTTCCACGTCGGTGGTGTGGCCTCCAACGTGGCTACTGAGAATAGCGTAACGGCCAAGTTCGATGGTATCCTTTCCTTCGAAGAACTACGCGCTGTAGAGGCAGACGTTGCCAAGGGTGAGAAGCCTTACCGCGTGGTCATCAGCCGTATGGCCGAGATGCGCATTATAGACCCCAATACGCAGATTGCTCTCGTTACGGTGGCGGTACCTTATGGTGCACACCTATACT
>CAMBHQ010000013.1 GCA_945867245.1 uncultured Porphyromonas sp. | reverse complement strand
ACCGCATCAAATTCTGAGAAGCTTTCTGAGGTATTCTGGATTCATCACCGCCTTAAGCATTCTCTTCTTCACAGAGTGCTTGTCTGATGCTCCAATGCTGGCGGATATACTTTGCAATCCTCTGGACTTATGATGCGGGCAGACTAGATATATAGTATTGCATATCTGAATGTTCGTCTAGCTTCGCTTTGTTGTACACCTTGCGCTCGGCACGCCCGTGATCAAGGTCATCCGTGCGATACTTTTCTGCCTTTATTGTCTTGATTGTAAAGGCATCCCGAGCGTCTTCCCTCAGGCCTCAAGTTCCCCTCGGTGCTCAAGGATAGCAACCCTCAGGGCTACGCCTCGGCTGTAGCTAAGCTAGGCGGCGAGGATAAGGTCCTTACCCCTGTATGGTGGGCTCGCAAAAACTAATCGTTTCTCCATAACTAATAATAGGGGGCAGAGTCTATAGGCTCTGCCCCCTATTGCTATAAGAAGGCCTCGCTCGTGCTGCCCTCGTTGGGGCTAATAGAGACCTTGGCCAGTCTCCAAAGTAATAGGCTAGGCTTGTCGTAAATGCAATAGTTCCCGTGCATGAGGAGGCCTGTAAGCGGAGCTCCGAGGACCTACTATCGCCCTAGGCTGACGAGACTCAGAAAAATAATTACGAGAAATTCGTAGAAATGCTTGCTTGTTTACGAAATGTTCGTAACTTTGCGATGTAGAGATATAAGAATCCATTAAGCACGTATATTATATGGAGCGATTAACCCCACAAGAGGAGAGTGTAATGAATGCCTTCTGGACAAGTGGCGCACGTACGACCAAGGAGGCCATGGCACAGCTACCAGAGCCCCAGCCCCCCTATACCACGGTGGCCTCTATCGTGCGCAATCTAGAGGGCAAAGGCTACCTCCGTGGCACACACCAGGGCAAGCAGTATCAATACGAGTGCCTCGTCTCGCCCGAGGAATACTCCGCACACAGTATCGGACGTATCGTAGGGCAGTACTACACGGGTAGTTACAAAGAGGTGGTACAGCACTTCGTCCGTACGAGCAAGCTCTCTGCCGATGAGCTGCAGGAGATTGTAGCCCTCATAGAGCGAGGAGCCGAGGAGGATTAGAGAGACATGGTTTAGTCAGCATCCCAAACAACAATCGCTATGCAAACCCTCATTCTACTCCTCGGAATCTCGGCCGCAGGACTTAGCCTATTCTCAGGCCTCGACTATTGTATCCTCAGACGTAATGCCGATATTCGATTGCGTCGTCGCCTATTGCTACTGGCGATGTATTCTAGCCTGCTGTTGCCCCTCCTCGGCAGCCTGATACCGCTATCTTTGCCTAGGGTGCTACCTGATGTGGCCGAGCGTATGGAGGCCACGATAGAGCTACCAACGCTCTGGGTGAATGCCTCGGAGGTGGCTGGCCACGAGGCTGAGTCCTCCACGAGTACCTACAGTCTCGCTAGCCTCCTCGTCCTCCTCTGGGGCTTGGGTCTGAGCTATATGCTCGGGCGACTAGGTGTGGCGCTGTGGTCGCTGAGGTGCCTGCTGGCTCCGCTCCCCGAGGCCTTTCGTTACCAAGGCATAGCCGTCTACCGCCTACCTGTGGGCACTGCTATGGGGGCCTTTAGCTTCGCAGGGCGTATCTATATCCCCGAGGGGATAGAGGCGGGGCAGGAACTGAGCTATATCCTACGGCACGAGGCTGCGCACGTGCGGGACGGACATCATGCCGAGCGCCTATCGGCCCTACTCATACGGGCTGTCCATTGGTATCTGCCTACAGCCTGGTATCTGTATAATGCCCTCGATGATACCCACGAATATATTGCCGATAGGCTGACCCTAGCCGAGCATAATAGCGATACTAAGGTGTATCAATATCAATTGCTTAGCTCTGCCTTGGCAAGCCCTCATTATCCGATGATGCATGCATTCAATACTAATAAACAACAACTCAAAAAACGTATCGTTATGATGAACAAGCTAAACATCAGCACACGCCCACTAGGCTGGGTGTGGCTACTATGCCTACCTATCGTCTGCCTGATGCTTTGGGCTGGTAACAGCCTAACCGCAGCAGAGCAGGTGGAACAAGCCCAAGAGCAAGAACAGCCTCAGGCCAAGGGGTTGCGACAGAAGAAGACTCAGCCTCGGAAGCGGAGTGCCAAGACTACGCCTGCTAAAAAAGCAGAGCAGGTGGCCCCCTCGGTGGAGGAGGAAATCTTCGAGGTTGTGGAGGAGCTCCCAGAGTTTCCCGGCAAGATGGAGGGTATGATGAAGTACCTGAGTGAGAATATCAAGTATCCCGAGTCGGCTCAGAAGGCTGGTATACAGGGACGAGTAGTGCTACAGTTTGTCGTAGAGAAGGACGGTAGCGTCAGCAACCTCAGGGTGATAGGTGGTGTCGATGAGGCCCTCGATGCCGAGGCGCTCCGTGTGGTTGGGGCTATGCCCAAGTGGAAGCCTGGTATGCAGGCTGGCAAACCTGTCCGCGCTAAGTACACAGTGCCTATACAGTTTAGACTGTCTTAGCCTGTGGCTAGCCTCCTACGCGATTTGCTAGACAGATTATAAGGACTATCCCCACTAGCCGAAGCTTCGGCTAGTGGGGATAGTTTATTTAGGCGCCTTGGGTGGTCTAGGCTAAGCTATGGCGTGCTCGGGATGGAGTTTAGACCCCCTCGGGAGACCCGCTCCCAGAGCGGGCTGTGGCGACCTACTAGGCGGACACTACCAAGTAGGGGATAGCTTATCTATCCGAGAGCCCCCAGCGACGAGCTCTGCCATCACAGAGCTCGTCGCTGGGGATTTTGTTTCTACAAGACCGTGCGGGAGGTCTCTAGGTAGCGTGGCAGCCCTAGTCCTACTTCATCATGTCGTTGAGGGAGTTGTAACTTTTCACTACCTCAAACTTGACCTGGCTGTCAGAGATTGAGGCGAAGTGGCGCCTAGCACATTTGATTTTGGCATCCTCTATGGTTCGGATCTGCGTAATGTCCTCCGAGCCTTTGGTCTCTGCTACGAAGTAGATATGCTTGACATCGCCCTCACGGAAGACTATAGCCCAGTCGGGATTGTACTTACCCATAGGCGTATTGATATAGAATCCTCGGGGCAGTTTGGTGTAGACTTCTACGGCCTCCTGCTGCTCGAGCTCCTCGGCAAAGCTCTTCTCTATGCCTTGGCTATCCACTACCACGAGGTCGTAGAGCGACTTCTCGCTCTGGATAGCATCGATGCCGATGCGCCCACGTAGCTCTTGCTCGGCGAAGATATTCGCCTCGTAGCGCTGCTCCGTACGGTGGTAGGTAATATGCTCGATGACGGCGATGGCTTTCTGCTTGTTGATGATATTACCGGCTCGGATGATGAACTCCTCGGGATTCTGGCGATACATCCCGAAGGTCTCGGGCTTGATACCCCGCAGTATGGCCACGATGGTGCTGCGCTTGAGGCCTGTGCGCTGCACCAGCTCGCCCACGAGGTCGTAGCGCACTCCACTGGCGACGGCCTCGTCGACTTTGATGTTTTGCGTCTTGACGACCTGCATAGCTTTACCGGCCTCGAGCTCTTCCTTAGAGTTGATATGCGCCAGTACCCCTGTCGTTACGGCCAGATGTATCTTCGTTACGCGGAGCGAATGGTCTAGCCCATAGATAGCATTACGGATAAGCCCCTCGGTCTCGAAGCTGACCTCGTAGTAGGTCTTGCGATTGATGCGCTGCCACAGGGCCTGAAACTCTTTCTTGGCAAAGCGCTCGGCGCGAAACTTGGCCGTCTCCTTGCCTCGGCCGTTGTCTACACGTAGCACCTCGGGGTTGAATACCTTATCCAGTTCCTTGATGATGGCGTCTTGTTCTCCTTGCCATTCGTCAAGCGTTAGCGTACCCGCCTTTTTGTCTTCAAAGTATTTCTCCGTGAGCTTTTGCTTCTTCACATAGCCGGCAGCGATGAGCTCCTCCATGATATCCGCAGCCTGAGCGTCGCTGAGCGTCTGCTGCTCGCCATTAGCCTTGACGATTGTCTTCCCCGCGAAGAGTGCCGACGTTACCAACACGGCTCTCGAGGTAATGCTCTCGGCAAGCTCCTTCTGCAGGGTATCGGCAAAGTCTCGGTAGCTCTCACTGGCCACTATTGTCAGGACGTTGACATCGTGGACCCCATCGCCTAGGAGGTCGCTATCCTGACGCTCCCCCTGCTGATTGATGCACAGGCGCATACCTCGGCCTACCTCCTGACGCATCCTCACCTTGCTATCGCTCTTCTTGAGCATACAGATCTGGAAGACATTAGGGTTGTCCCAGCCCTCGCGGAGCGCTGAGTGCGAGAAGATAAAGCGCGTCGGCTCGGCGAAGCTCAGTAGTCGCTCCTTGTTGCGCATGATCAGCTGATAGGCATCCGTGTCGCCCGAGGTCGTCTCGCCTCGCTTGACTGTAGAGTCGACCATCTTGCCCTTTTTGTCCTGAGAGAAATAGCCGGCGTGCGTCGCCTCTACATCGATGCCATTGAGGTATTGACGATAGCCCTCGTCCATAAAGAGGTCCTGAGCCTCGGCAAGTGCCCGACGATATTCCTCCTCGAAAATCTCTGCCCAGAGACCTGGGCGACTCGCGCCGTCCCCATCATAGATCCGATACTTCTCTACGGCATTGATAAAGAATAGGCTGAGCACCTTGATGCCCTGCCGATAGAGGGCCTGCTCGCGCTCCAAGTGCTTCTGTATCGTCGTGCGTATCTGTATGCGGCGCAGGGCATCCTCCGTAACAGAGCCTATGGCCTGACCCTCGTAGACCTCCTCGCCACTCGAGAGGCGAATGCAACCCTTCACGCCATCAATACTATCGATGATATACCCATCACGATAGGCCTCTAGCTCTCCGCTCTCGGCATAGAGGTCGAAGCCCACGCCCACGAGGCGTGTGGCGCTGCGTAGACCTACCTTACTGGTGGCATCGTAGCTAATGCGTGCTCGTGGGGCCTCGCCCTTCTTTTTAGACAAGACGATAGCATCCAGATAGAGATAGCCATTGGTGCCGGTGGTGCCTACCTGCTCTATGCCCATCACCTCGATCTTCTTGACCAAGCGCTTGTTGAAGGCATCGATCGCATCGAGGCGATACACCTGATTGTAAATATCGTCCTTACGGTGCGTAGCAGAATAAAGCAACATAAAGAGCGGGTTGAAACGTTGCAATCCTGCGCGTGTAGCAGTGCTAGCAACCTTGCCCAACACCGTCTGAGGCTCGTCGATGATGAGGATGGGGTGCGTCTCGGCGATCACATCGATAGGGCGACGCCAAGCAAACTCCTCGAGCTTCATCTTGATGCGGCGGGCATCCTTGCCCGTGGCATTGAAAGCCTGCGTGTTGATCACCATCGCATGGATGTGAGCATCGGAGGCAAACTGGTCGATAGCCGTCAATCGTCTACTGTCGTAGACGAAGTGTTGCATACGCTGCCCATACTCCTCGGCAAAGTGGTCGGCCATCGTCTCGAGGCTCTTGACCACTCCCTCACGGATCGCCACGCTGGGCACTACGATGATGAACTTCGTCCAGCCATAGTGCTTATGCAGCTCATACATCGTCTTGATGTAGGTGTAGGTCTTACCCGTACCTGTCTCCATCTCAATGCTGAGTGCTAAGGTGTCGTAGGCATCGCGTTGCACCTGCTGCACAGGCTCTAGATCTTGCCCCATTTGTATCTCACGGATATTTGTGGTGAGGGCTGCGTCCTCCAGGCGAATGTCGTGGTTGCGAAAGCCCAGTGTTTCCATAGCTAGCACTCCTTGCCCCGTGTCCATACGATAGGCGAAGGCATCTTGCAGGGGCTGACCTCGAAACACCTCTACGACCGCACGGGCTGCATCACGCTGAAAGCCCTGATATTTGTATTGTAGCTTCATGGTCTACTGTCCGCTAGAGTACGTGTATGCGCTGATAAGCCTCGTCGTCGCTCCACCCACAGAGTTGCTTAAACTGCTCGTAGATATTGAGCTTGTCGGCATCGGTAGAGAAGCATGTCTCACGGAAGATCACCCGCAGAGGATGTAGCTCGGCGATGTGCCGAAGGACCTCGGGCGTAATGCCCTCGTCAAAGCAAGCCACCAGTGCCCCATCGTTCACGATGTGCAGGCGCTTGCCCCCTACCGCCTCGCTACGCAGTGGATAGCTCAGCTCTACGCCCCAGTCTACCATACAGCCGAAGAGCAAGTCTAGCTCCGTGCGGTCGCCCTTGACGCTCTCGCTGAAAAGGTCCTCCTGCGTCGTCGTGGCAGGCGCGTAGTAGATGTCCTCCATGTTGGACGAGTCTACACGCAGTACACGGAAGCCCGTATCGAGCGTAGCCGCCACCTCGGGCTTATCCTCCACAATCTTCTTGCCTGCTCGGCGAATGCGCTCCTTGCCGATCGCGCAGATCGTCTCGTAGCCCGCCTTGCGTGCTTCGCTACCCTCGGGGGTCGCCTCGGGCAACTGCACGCAGATATACTTGCGCTTACCCCCGTCCTCGGCATTCAGCTGCATCACCGCATGCGCCGTAGTGGCGGAACCAGAGAAGAAGTCGAGAATGAGAGCTTGAGTATCTCGTAGACTATCGATAAGCTTTTTAATTGTATATACAGGTTTAGGATAGTCGAACACTTTGGAATCAAATAGTCTCCTCTGTTCTTCCGTTGCATTCTCAAAATTTACCTCTTTTTCTGTAAGTAGAGACTTGATTTTAGCAACTCCGTCATCAGTGTAATAGTCTTTTTGGAATACGTCGTATTCATACTCAGAGCCTCTCCTTACTTTGCGGACCAAGAGTTCTTTTTTCCTTTGTTCCACAGACTCTTTCGCCCATCTCCATCGTCCATCCTCTCCGTTAGCAAGCATCGGGAGGATGATAATATCCGTAACTGGGTCAATATGTGATGTCGAGATGTCCTCTGTACTTTCTGAGTAGTAAATTGGATAATATTGATTGGGAGCATCTATTCTTAATGATCCAGCTCCCCTTTTACGCAACCCAATCTCACGATATCTTCCCTGTGAGTCTACCCTATTGAATAAAGCTAAATCTCTTCCTGAACCTAGTGTAGGAATCAGAGTGATTGATTTAGCATATGCTAGGATATATTCATGCTCAGATGCAGTTATCTTTTTGGCTTGATTCCCTCGAGGGTTAGTCCTTATCGCAAACTGTTCCACGAAGTTACTCTCTCCGAATACCTCGTCACAGATCTTGCGTAGGTGGTGCACTTCGTTGTCGTCGATGGATATGAAGATAACGCCATCGTTGGATAGTAGGGTGCGTGCCACTAGGAGGCGGCTGTAGATCATAGAGCACCAGTTGGAGTGGTAGCGCTGGTGCGTCTTGGGGTTGGAGCGCAGGCGGTTGCCTTCCTCGTCTAGGTTGCCCATGACCTCGTCCTCTTCGGCTTGACTCATGGCGAAGTCGTCCGCGTAGACGAAGTCCTTACCTGTGTTGTAGGGCGGGTCGATATAGATCATCTTGACCTTACCGAGGTAGGCGCGCTGTAGTAGCTTGAGGACCTCGAGGTTGTCGCCCTCGATGTATAGGTTCTCCGTGGTGTCCCAGTCCACGCTGTCCTCAGGGATGGGTCGTAGGGTCTTGCGTATAGGCTCTGCCGCGGCACGCTTAGCGGCCTGCTTGCCGACCCAGTGGAAGCCGAAGCGCTCCTCGTCCGTGTCGAGGATATCGTCTCCGAGGAGCTCACGCAGGGCGTCGAAGTCCACCTTGTGGCGCAGTGAGCCATCTTCGCCCCGCACCTCAGTGAAGGCCGATGGGGCTATCTGCCGGAGTGCCTCTAGCGTAAAGTCGCTATGCGATGCCGAGGTCATGGCTTGTTTTTTTAGTTCCATATTATCTTGCTTTTAATTAGTTGCTTTCTTTTGTTCGTTTACTACCGGCCTTTTCTCGCCACGGCATAGCTCAAGCACTGCATTGCTTGGCTCTACTCATTTGGCTGAGCGAGAAGGTTGTAATTTCTTGTGAGCTCATTGATTTGACTGCGAATCTGCATTTGCTTGTTGAGTGCCCGCTCCCTATTCATCTTAGCTACCAGCTGTGCAATCTCTCGGCGCAGACGCTCTTGCTCTTGCTTGTTTTGAATTTGTTGCTCAAGTGTCTGTTCAGGATCTAGGTCAATATCGGCAACAAACGCCACTATATGTGTCCAAAGGGTGTCGAAGTTTAATCCCTCAAGAGGTATTCTCACCTCGTCTTGAGCCAACCAAGGACCTGCGTGGAAGCTTTCGTTGTGTACGATGGCCAGCTGTACTTCGCTCTCATGGCGCAGGGCAAAGAGCATACGCTGAGGAATGTGGTGAGCCAATAGCGAGATGCTTTCCTTGCTATAACTCTTTGTTTTGAGGCTCACTTGCATCACATAAATTGCTTTGACCTTACTCCCTTCTGTGATTGCAGGCAGTGTTTGAGGCGAAAGCTGTGCCACAATATCAATGCGAGCTATGTCCGCATCAATGCGCTGTCGTTTTGCCGGAGGGAGCGTCGTAAACTTCTTAAAGATCGCTTTCTTAGGTATTTGCTTGCTCAGCAACGTGTTCTGGGGTAGTGCGTACATAGTGCTTTGGACGTATTTTGGACATTGCTAATCCTCTTGTTTTCAACTGATTTTTCTTGCCTTACTCTCGAAATTGTGCATTACTTACTCTCATTTTTGGACAAGTCTTGGACATTTTGATCTTGCTGTTGCATAGCCTTGAGTCCTATGTCAACAGCCTCAATCATTATCCTTTGCTTCTCAAGGTATTCTGGACTAATTGTATAGTAAGTCCCAGAGCCTTTCCCAAGCTTCAATAGATCCCCAATCTTTACTAATTGCTCAATCATAGCTTTTACTTGACGTCTAGTCATGTGATTTTGGAGCATTGCTTCAAAATCCTTCATTTTAGCTTGATTGAAAGTCGTAAAATGTGATAATATAACAGGCCATGCCTGTGCTGCTGTCCAATTAACTTGTCGGGTATATTCTCCTTCTTTACCCGCAAATTCGTAATAGTTTTTAGATAGGACATAGTATATACCGCTCGTTTTACCTCTTTTCTCGATCATTCCCCTTTTGAGCAAAGACTCTATCAAAGCGGGTTCTATATTAGCATGTTTATCCTCTTTAATCTTATTTAAGGCTAGAACTTCAAAGACAGATAGTCTATTTTCTTCTGGTAATTCTCTTTGTTCAGACTCAATAAACTGAGCAAAGGCTACATCCTTTACAATAGATGATAAGTGTAACTCTACCCGAAATGCATCACTATGGGAATAGTCGGGTTCTTCTTTACCTTCAGAAATCATATTTCTAAAGATCTTATCAACACCTTGTCCCGAACGTTCCACAATTCCAGTCTTAGACAGTACATCTGCTAAAAGTCTATTCCTCGGAGTACTTTGTATTCGCAGTAGGTTGTCTTGTGTTACTCCCTTAGGGAAGCCCCCCATATTTTTCACAACGAGCTTGTCTTGGTACTGTAATATAAAGGTTTCACTTGTCCCTCTGTAATCACGATGAGCTACAGCATTATTAATCGCTTCACGGATTACTTCCTCATTAAAGAAAGGAATGTTGAAAATATATGAGCCCTCATTAATGTCAATCTTATCATTCCTAAGATTAATGTCATGCCAAAGTTGATCTATCATTATGTAGAAAGGCTTTAGGTACTCTGTCCGATTGTTATAAGGGATAAGGCTTTCTGTCTTCCGATACTCCAATACAATCCGGCTCTGAGGAAGAAAACGTCGCAAACTCTCCTCCTTGCCACATAGAATTAGGGCAGCATAGGTTAGCTTGCCATTAAAAACTAGATGTAAATCGCTTAACACCTGTTCATTGCTGAGCGTAATAAAGGCAGGATTCTTCTGTTTTGCTGCATATTTTTTCTTAAGAATGTCTATTGCTTCATCTGATAGATCTTCTATGCTTGTATCTTCGCAGACCTCAGCTGAGAAATCTGATTCTTGTTCCAGCCAAATAGATTTGAGCACTTCATCCGACATAGGTCGTAGTTCTTCTCCGACTCTCATTAGAGGAACATCTTCAAACTTAAACACCTTACCCAAGGGGCGTGCAGGAATATCGATAACTAAGACACGACCAACCTTAGTGGATTCATCCTCATAAAGCTCGTATACATCAGGACGAATCCCAGTGTCGTTATAAATTCTGCTCTCTAGATCTCCTACGGCATTTATGCTCTGCTTCGTACCGACTACTTTATGGGGATATTGATCCTCCATGCCAAGCACAAGGCTTCCCCCTCTTTCATTACAGAAGGCTACAACATAACCGAGAATACATTTTCTTCTTTCAGAGGGTTTAGACTTTTCTCCACCATTATAGGATATGTTACCCTGTTCGGCTCTTTTGAATTCAACTTTATCCTCTGATTCTCTACATTCTTTTAGTCTTTCGACCGTCCATCTTTGCATCATGAATTTCTCTTCTTATCTTACAACGAAAAAACAAATGAGCTCAAAGTCGTCCAAGCCTTTAATTTCCTTAGAGAACAAATCACCCGAAACTCCCTCTAAAAAGCTGAAGACATCGCTCTGCTCCTTGACGGTGATGATGCTCTGTATAGACTTCTCAAGTAGCTCCGAATAGGCCGTCATGCAGCGCCCATCTTCAGTCTCCCTGTTAAATTCCAAGCAAAGGTCTGCATAAGGAGTTGATTTGCCCCGACATGAGTGCCTTAGATAGTCTAATATCTTTTTGGGTTGTAGATGATTGACCACTACCTCGCCCTCCATCGATACATAGACCATATAGAACGGGTGCAATTGATTCTTGCGATCGATATTTACGCCAGCATTGCGGTTCTTGAGGATATAGATCACCCCTGGAGGCATCTTATCGCTGCTTGGCACAACGGCATGCAAGCCAAAGGGCGTCTGCTCCAAATCGCCGTGTCGCTTGATGTAGTCGAGCAGGTCGAGGCGAAACTCGTTGAGCCCGAGGTCGAGAATAGAGATCCCGGAACTCATCTCCTCAAGGTCTACGACTTCTGTTTGTAGACGCTTGAGCTGTTCGCTACGATACTCGAGGTCGCCCTTTTTGTCGGAGAGCGGGTTGTCGTCACCAGTGGCGGCTAAGACGGCGACTTTCATGCGATTCTCTACACGTGCTTTGAGGTTGATGTATTCATCGAGTTCAATAGCGGGCCAATAGTTGACCATCTGTATCGTGGTATTCCTCGAGCCGAGACGGTCGATACGCCCGAAACGCTGAATGATGCGCACGGGGTTCCAATGGATATCGTAGTTGATCAGGTAGTCGCAGTCTTGTAGGTTCTGACCTTCTGAGATACAGTCAGTAGCGATTAGAATATCTATCTCACCTTTGATATTTGGTAGTACAGATGCCTTATCTTTGGAGCGAGGCGAGAAGAGGGTGAGCGCCGTGTCGAAGGTCATCCTGTACCCTTGGGGTAGCTGAAAGGTGCTGAGTGCGTCGATGCCCCCAGTTATCAGTACCGTATGTAAACCATGATTTTCTAGTAGGCTTTCGGCCAAAGACTCGTAGAGGTACTCGGCTGTATCTGAGAAAGCCGTGAAGATGATAACTTTCTTATTCCCCTCGTTGATAGGTTTTCTAACCTTGCCCTCAATATCCTGTAAGAGCTGTTGGAGTTTGGCATCTTTGTCGCTCGTGATTTTGGCTACCTTACAGAGCAAGGTGCGCAGGAGTTCTAAGTCTGTTGCGAGATATTCTTTCCAGCTCAGATAGTCCATATCATTCAAGTCGATGGTGGTCTTTCCTCCGCCAATGAGCAAGTCGTCGTTGAGGTCGTCGATGTCAAAGTCCTCATCGAAATCGTATTGCCCCACGCCACTGGCTTTGCCTTTTTCGAACTGTTCAATCTTAGTCAAAGTGGCACTCAGCAAGGCCACCAAACGCTCCACGGTGAGGCGGAAGGAGTGAATAGAGCTTTCCAGACGCTTCAGCATGTTGATGCGCATCAGACGGTGGATGCCCAACTCACGCCCCGAACGGCTCAATCCACTCTCATTGCCCTCGTCATCTACGGTGATGTATTTATCCCTATGGGTTTGGAGGATAAAATCCGAAGGCGTATAAATCGCCAAATTGAGGTCTGACAGCAGGTCGTATATTTTATTATAGTCTATCAGACTCGTATCCAAAGTGAGCTGTGGGCTACGAGATAAAACAGACGAACGTTTTGGGAACGAGCCAATTTCAGCAGTGTCATAGTACTGCTCAATATGCCTGCGAGATCGGGCTATCGTAACACTATCAA
>CAMBHQ010000012.1 GCA_945867245.1 uncultured Porphyromonas sp. | reverse complement strand
GCTGGCATGGGGGGCGTTTTAGGCATGACCGAAGCAGCAATACCTGCCTGAAGAGACTCCAGCTGAGCTGTCTTCTCCTCAAACTCGTAGAACCGTCGAGCATCAACATTATCTACTCGCATCAAAAGCAAATAATGAGACCAAGATAGGGTGAAGTTGGGTATGCTGTCTTCAATTTGACAACCAGTGGCTGTCAAATTGCTATAGGCTAAATAAAACTGTCTGATTTGTCGTAGGTTTGAATAGCTCCACCCGATGCCAAAATGCTCAGTTAGTTTAGCAGAGAGGGATTGTAGCACATGCTTGCCGTATTGAGCTCTTTCTTCTCCCCGCAACTCCTCTTCAAAGATATATTGTCCAATACGATACTTGGTATATACTTCTGCAAGGTTTATTGACGTGGCGATACGTGCCCGACTTTCCTCTATAAGTCGTGCAATTTTGAGGAATAATTCCTCTGTGTTTGTTCTTCGTTCTAAGCTCATATGTACAAAGATATAACTTCGAATTGGCTTATGAACGAAGAACTTAGGGAATTATTTGACAGACGCAACGATTTCCTTTGAATTCAGTCGTTTTCCATCGGATAATCAGTACCGTTGTGAGTAAGAAGTAAGGGATATTTGTAAAGTTGCAAAAGCAAGAAGCACCTCGCTCGTTTCTTGTCCGTTCCCCTTATCCAAGTAGACATGTCACTATCTACTCAATATTAAGATATTAGCTCTCTATAATCCGATTTTATGCGGAAGTTGCAGTACTGCTTTCTTTGTGTATTACTACTGCAATTCCGCTAGTAGGCTAATACGAAGTCTCTGACCTGCGGGCTTAGAACGTCAGCGTCGTACCAGCCAGGACGTGGATGCCAGCCTGAGGGTAGAGGCGCAGGTCGTTGTACAGCGTAGAGCCGTCAGCACGTACGCCCATATCATAGACCCAGCCATTGCTGTAGTACTTCTTGTCGAAGAGGTTATTAACCATTAGGCTGAGCCTCCAGTCCTTGATGGAGCCACGTGTAGGTATCTTGTACCCTAGGCGCAGATGGGCTAGGGCATAGCCAGGTATGCTACGGCCTGTGTCTCCCGTATTGTCGATATACTGCATGCCTACCCCCTGGCCTATTAGGCTCGCTTCCCAGCCCCCTCGGCTTAGGGTGATAGAGCCAGAGGCAACGACAGAGGGCGAGTAGGCGATATCTACATTACGGAGCGTCTTGCTGAGCTCGGCCTGCCACTCATAGTTGTCATCGTAGACGGCATAGCTGTACTCGTACTCCTTTATCTTGTTTCGGCTGAGGGCTAGCGTAGCATCTAGGCGTAGCCAGTCTAGCGGACGCCAGCCCAGAGCAAGCTCTAGCCCCAGGCGGTAGCTACTAGGGACATTCTCTAGTAAGGCTTCGCCCACATCGCTCCACTTACCATTCATCACCAGTTGGTCTCTGTAATGCATATAATATAGATTGGCGCTGAGCGACAAGGCTTTGCTCTGGTAGCCGTAGCCGAGCTCTAGGTCGGTCATCTGCTCGGGGCGGGGGAGCTCGGCCCCTACACCTGCATCAGTGTACATAGAGCGCTTAGGCTCACGATGGGCGATGGCCACCGAGCTGTAGATATGCTGCTCGGGGCTCAGACGCCAGTAGAAGCCGGCCTTGGGGTTGAGGAAGTCGAAGCGCTCTTTGATATCGAGCTGCTGTAGCCCTTGTAGCTTATCGCTATAGGCATCGTTGCTCCCCTCTATACGGTAGTCGATGTGCCGATACTGTAGATCCGCATAGATAGAGAAGTTGGGGCTGAGCTGATAGTTTGCCTTGAGGTAACTAGAGGCATCTACCTTCGTCCCCGTGCTCTGATAATAGCGGTTCTCTGGATAGACTGGACGATTGTACTGCTCTATCCAGCGTATTTCGCCGTAGTGCAGTCCCTTATAATGGTTGGCACTAATGCCTAGATGAATATCCCAGCGCTCCGGACGCCAGTTAAGGCTACTGATAAGCCCCACGAAATCGTTGTCTAGATACTTGCGTCGCACTAGGGCCGTCTTACTGCGCTCGCTACCATCGGCATTCACTTGCTTGATGAGTCCGTAGTCCTTGTACTTGCGTCCTGTGCGGTATTCGTCCGTATAGCCGTAGCCCTTGGTATAGTGCCCTGTGAGGTTGAGATGTAACTCGTGGTTTAGGCGCTGAGAGAGGATGAGGTGGTTGTGATTTTGTTTGTAGTTGTCGGTATTGTGGTAGTACTTGGCCCCGACTTTGCCATCTACTAGCATATCACCTGCGCTATTGTAGCGTCGTCCGTACTTAGCCTCTTGCTCGGGCGAGATACCATTCCAGGCAATGCCCGTAACCTCCTTCCCTCCGAAGCTCAGGAGTTTGAGGACGGTATTGTGGTCAAAATACCCCGCCTGGGCGAAGTAGCTCGTAAGGTCTACCGTGCTGCGGTCTATGTAGCCCTCGCTATTGATGCGGGATAGGCGAGCGTCTACGGCCCAATGCCCGCCGAGTGTCCCCGAGCCTAGGCGAATGTTGCGTCTAAGCGTCCCGAACGAGCCTCCGCTCAGACCTACCTCTGCATAGGGCTTACTGCTGAGGTTGCCCGTACGCATATTGAGACTCGCCCCGAAGGAGCCTGCCCCATTGCTACTCGTGCCGATACCACGCTGTAGCTGCATCTCCTCTAGGCTGCTCGTTAGGTCGGGCATATTGACCCAGAAGACTCCCTGGCTCTCACTGTCGTTGATAGGCACACCATTGGCGGTAACGTTCGTCCCTGTGGCATCCACACCGCGCACACGTATGCCCGTATAGCCTATGCCTGTACCGGCATCACTGGTCGCCACTACGCTCGGCTGTAGTAGCAGTAGATAGGGGACATCCTGCCCGAGATTAACCTTGCGTAGCTCCTCCTTGCGCACATTGCTAAAGGACATCGGGGTTTGCTTTCCGGCACGTGTGCCCACGACGGATACCTCCTGTAGTTGTTGCACGCGTAGGCTGTCTGCCCGCTGTGCTGTGGCCGTAGTACTTAGCCCTAGTAGCCCGAGAACGACAATTGATTGTTTCATTGCTGTTGTCTTAATAAGTTGAACCTATATGCTCAAGTCCTCGGGGCGCCCGTGTCTAAAGAATAATGCCACAAACCCAATTGCTTGGGCTTGTGGCATCGGTATATACGCCTAGCACGGAGTGCTGTCGGCTACATCTAGCTGTCTATGGCTGGATAAATCCCTACGCCGGTATTGCCCGGATCAGGTATTGAGGGTATACTCTCAGCCTTAGGGCGCTAGAGGCTCCGCTCGGGAGCGCATCTAGGCGCAAGGCACCCCTTTTGTCCTTGATGATACAAAGGTAAGGTTTTTATCCCTTAATATGCAACTAATGCTATTTAATCAATCGGCTCGATACATACATTACGATGGTCAGGATGACGAAGAGGCCGAGGCTACCTGCTAGTAGTGCATAGGTGGTCATCTGGATGAGTAAGTACACCAGTAGATAGAGGAAGCTCATAATACCTACGAGAATCAGCGCGTGCTTACCTGGGGGGAGGAGCGAGCGGAAGAAGAGCCCCACCAGGCCAATTGTCATCACCGAGGATATGAGATAAGCCCAGCCAAAGCCGATAAGCTCACTGATAGATATCAGCAACGAATAGAATAGCACCAAGGCTAAGCCTACCAGCAGATAGTGGAAGACATTGATACTCACGTTATGCGCACGCATAGCCATCTCGATAAAGAAGATAGACACGAAGGTTAGGAGGACTATCAGGATGCCATACTTAGTACTGCGGTCGCTCTGCGTGTAGTGGTCTCGCTCTTGGAAGAAATGCACACGGGCCACGTTTTGCCCAAAGACATTACTGTCCTCGTGCTTGACGACAGAGCTATAACTACGATTGTAGTCGACGATGCTCCAGCCCGCCGAGAAGCCCGTCTGAGCTATGCTACTGCTGTCAGGTAGGAAGTTGCCTTGGAAGGAGGGCGAGGGCCAATTGCTGCTAAGGGTAAACTTGCTTTCCGTTCCTACAGGTGCTAATGAGAGGCTACGCGAGCCCCCGAGACTTAGCGTAGCTGTAAAGTTGATAGGCTTAGCCACGTCAAGGTTGGCAAGCGAATAGGGCGCAGACAGTAGCGCTCGCCCTGTGTCATAGCTAGGCTCTACGAAATCTGCATCCCCATAGTACTCAGCTCCGAGGTTTATCTTGACACCCTCTGCGTTGATCTGTAGCTTGTGTAGCTCATTATTGAGACTGATGCTAATTTGCTCTTTAATACCCTTAGTCTCAGAGATGCCCATCACGATGGAGGCTTTGTCGAGCTCCAAGTTTGCGGGCAGACCTGGAGTCTCCTGTAGCATCCTGAGGTCGAAGTGCCCCGATAGTTGTATCGTACTATTGTAGATAGGGATAGTGTAGATACTGCGCTTCTTGGTCTCTGCCTGTACATCGCCCTTGACATCTAGTTGCTGGGGCATTAGGTAGATATAGTTGGTGCGATACTCTACCGTACTACTACCCTCCGAGCGAATACCCTGTAGATAGGGTATCTGTAGCATTGGGCCTACAAGGAGCTGGTCGCCACCCCAAGCGCGAGCTACCTCGGAGATAGCCTCCTCTGAGTTCTGCTTGCGCTCCGAGATTAGACTATTGGCCATCACTAGTGGGATGAGTAGCCCGAGTGTAACGAGTCCTAGTAGTAAGATTTTGATGAGGAAGGCATTGCGCTGTTGCTTACTATCAGCAGGCCTAATAGCCTCCTGCGCGCTGTGTGTCTGTACATCCATAAGTCCGAAATTTTTAAGGATTAGCTCATAATCATATTGGGCATAGTCTGAGCCTCACCATATTAGCGTGGGGCAATCTATACCTGTTCGGAGGGCAAAGTTAAACATTTATATAATACGATATTATAGGGCTTCACTCTTGCCTGCTTGTACATTAGTTAGTGTACACTTGTTCACCTATTAGGCGGCCACTTGTCTGCCTACTAGGTCGCCACTTGTCCGCCTATTAGGTGGCCACTTGTCCGCCTAATAGGCTATGAGATGCCCGCCTGCTGAGGGACACTATTTTCAGAAAAGTATCTTATCTTTGTTGTGTCAATTACCATATTATTCATGCAAAGAGTATCTACACATATTCCTCTTGCTGTGTATTGCACTGGGAGGATGTTAATCATATGAAGAAAACATTAGTACTATTAGCGCTTGTGCTAGCCACTTTCGGGGCTAAGGCGCAGAGTTCCCTAGGGGTAGAGATAGGGACTATCAGTGGTCTTAGCTTTACGCAGAAGCTAGGGGGACGCTTCGCTTACGACCTGCGTGCAGGATTCGAGCTGGCTCGAGTCTTCAAAGCCAGCGAAGGGATGATTCTAATGGCCAACATCGAGCCTAGGTATAACCTATCCTCGCAGTCGGCATCCACGTATTATCAGAGTGGGACGTATCTAGGCCTGAATATCTATGCTTCTCTTCCTCAGGTGAAGCTGTGGGGGCCGAAGGGCTCGGATGCCTATCTGTACACCAATGAGTATCTAGTCTTTGGCTTTATCCCGACTTTCGGCTGGGTGGTGCCTGTGAATGAGCGCTCGTATATACGAGCTTCCGCTGGTGCAGGTTTGTCGTGGCAGAAGTATAAGCGCCTTGACGGACGGGCATATTGGCACAATAGCTTTAAGGACAACTCACTGACAGTATCCCTACAGCTGGCGTACAGCTATCGTTTCTAGCGACAAATAGCCCTTAGCCCTCTTGGTGCCACGGGTGATATCATATCCTCCCCTAGGTTGCTACTATGGCAACTTAGGGGGATTTTTGTTGCAGGTATTATGCTCGGTGTTTGGGGCGAGCAGTTGCACCTTAGACGGCACTAAGACAGAGGGGTAGGCGAGCTCAAGTCTCTCGGTAACGAGTATCTAGGTCTGTTTTAGTGCGCTGTAGCTCCGCATAGATAGGTCTGATATAAATGTGTATCTTTGTGTGTATAATTCAGCTCGGCACAGGCCTTATGGCCTGCCTATTGCCGAGGGAAGCTAACCTATAAACAACGAGCTATTATGGCTAACGAAATCAAATCGCTATCGCCCACCGCTGTGTGGAGCTTCTTTTACGACTTGACGCAGATACCCCGTCCTACGGGCCAGACTAAGGCCTCCGAAGACTACGTTATGGCCCTCGGCCAGCGCCTCGGACTAGAGACGGAGCGTGATGCTGTGGGCAACGTGATTATACGCAAGCCCGCTACGCCAGGGATGGAGTCTCGGCCCATCGTAACGCTACAGGCCCACCTCGATATGGTACCTCAGGCCAACAGCGCTACCAAGCACGACTTCACTACAGACCCTATCGACGCCTATATCGATGGGGAGTGGGTGCGTGCTAGAGGTACTACCCTCGGTGCCGACAACGGCATAGGCGCTGCCTACGCTATGGCCGTGCTAGCAGCAGACGATATTAAGCATGGACCTATCGAGGCCCTCTTCACTATCGACGAGGAGGTCGGCATGGTAGGGGCCAATGGTTTACAGCCGGGCTTTAGCCGTGGTAACATCCTTATCAACCTCGACAGCGAAGACGAGTGCGAGCTCTTCATCGGTTGCGCTGGTGGGATGGATGTAGAGGCTAGCCTAGAGTACAAGGACGAGCAGCCAGTGCCCGAGGGAGATGTGGCCGTACGTATTAGCCTTACAGGCCTCAAGGGCGGACACTCGGGGATGGATATCATCCTCGGCAGAGCCAATGCCAACAAGCTGATGAATCGCTTCCTCAAAGATGCTGTACAGAGCTGTGGGGCCCGTGTAGCTAGCTTCGAGGGTGGCTCACTGCGCAACGCTATCCCACGTGAGGCTTTCGCCGTAGTAACTATTCCAGCTGACGAAGCCGATGGACTCTGGGAGCTCGCCAGCGATTATCAGGAGATATTCACCACTGAGTTCGCAGGTGTAGAGGATGCTATTAGCCTACAGCTAGAGCAGACAGAGCTACCCGCTACGGTAGTCCCCGAGGAGATACAGGATGGCGTCCTCAATGCTATCGAGGGCTGTGTCAATGGCCCGATGAGCATGCTGCGCGACTTCCCCGAGATTGTGGAGAGCTCTACCAATATGGCACGCGTTAGCCTAGGAGCGGGTCGCTTTGTGGCTTACTTCCTAGTACGCAGTTCGCTAGAGAGTCGCAAGTACGCTGTGGCTTCGTCTATCGAGAGTATTATGCTCCTCTGCGGTGCCTCGGTGCGCTTCGATGGCTCGTACAACGGCTGGGCGCCCAACGCCAAGAGCCCTATCCTCAGCACGATGACCAAGGCTTACGAAGAAGTATTAGGTATTACCCCCAAAGTAACCGTGATACATGCCGGTCTAGAGTGCGGTATTATACAGGGCGTGATGCCCGATATGGATATGATTTCGGTCGGTCCTACCATCCGCTCGCCACACTCCCCCGACGAGCGTGTAAACATCGCCACTGTAGAGCGTACTTGGCAGGTGCTACGCCGTGCCCTAGAGCTCGTATAAGTACAGGTAAATATATTAGCCCCTAGAACCAAGTTGCTCTAGGGGCTAAACTACATAGACAACAACAAACAGAATAATAAGACAAAGACAGATGAGCAAACACGCTTATGTATTCCCTGGCCAAGGTGCCCAGTTCGTGGGCATGGGGAAAGACCTCTATGACAACTATCCACAGGCTAAGGAGCTATTCGAGCAGGCCAACGAAATCCTCGGCTTCCGCATTACGGATATCCTCTTCGCAGGGACGGACGAGGAGCTCAAGCAAACTAAGGTTACACAGCCTGCCGTTTTCCTACACTCGGTAATCCGTGCCCTATGCCTCGGAGAGGAGTTTCGCCCCGATATGGTGGCGGGTCATTCGCTCGGTGAGTTCTCGGCTCTAGTGGCTGCGGGGGCTCTGAGCTTCGAGGATGGTCTGCGCCTAGTGAGCAAGCGCGCCCTAGCGATGCAGGCGGCCTGCGAGCTACGCCCCTCTACGATGGCCGCTGTCCTCGGTCTAGAGGACGCCAAGGTGGTAGAGGTGCTCGCACAGATAGAGGACGAGGTAGTAGTAGCTGCCAACTTCAACTGCCCAGGTCAGCTCGTGATATCGGGTACTGTACCCGGTGTAGAGCGTGCCTGCGAGCTACTGAAAGCTGCCGGTGCCAAGCGTGCCCTCCCGCTCAAGGTCGGTGGCGCCTTCCACTCGCCTCTGATGGAGCCCGCACGCGAGGAGCTTGCCAAGGCTATCGAGGAGACAGCCTTCGCTACGCCACGCTGCCCCATCTATCAGAATGTAACGGCCACGGCAGTAACTGCGCCCGAGGAAATCAAGGCTAACCTCATCGCTCAGCTGACAGCGCCCGTACGCTGGACCGAGTGCGTGCAGGCTATGGTCGCTGATGGTGCCGAGCACTTCACCGAGCTAGGGCCAGGCAATGTGCTACAGGGGCTAGTCAAGAAAATTGCACCCAGTGTAAGCGCCGAAAGCATAGCCTAAGTAAGGCAAACAGAGCTATAGCCCCTCCCTCCGTATGTGTCGTAACACATTGGACGGAGGGGCTGTCAGCTCAATTACGATGCTCCTACAGGCAATCTATATCACCCTTAATCATATCCCCATGAGAAAACTCAGCCTATTAGGCCTAGCGCTCCTAGGCACTGCCACTACGATGCTCGCTCAGTGGCACAAGCCGAGTGCTACATTCACAAGCGAGAACCGCTACCCGCTACACAGCGACTTCTTCGCCTTCCCCAAGGGCGAGACCCCGAGCGACTACCGCCAGAGCCAACACTATATGTCTCTACACGGACTATGGCGCTTCTACTGGGTGGAGCACGAGACGGCTCGGCCTCGTACCTTCTATCAGACCGATTACGATGATAGTAGCTGGGCGCAGATACCTGTGCCAGGCATCTGGGAGCTGAATGGCTATGGCGACCCCTTGTATGCCAATGAGCCTTACCCCTGGCACAACCAATTCAAAAATAATCCGCCCTACTTCCCCGCCCAAAACAACCACATAGGCAGTTACCGCCGCTCTGTAGAGGTGCCACGTGCTTGGGCTGGCAAGCAAATCCTTATCCACGTAGGTAGTGCTACCTCGGCCCTGCGCCTGTGGGTCAATGGTAAGTACGTCGGCTATAGTGAGGACAGCAAGCTACCCGCAGTCTTCGACCTCACTAAGTATCTGCGTCCGGGCGCTAGCAACCTCATCGCTATGCAGATAGACCGCTGGAGTACGGGTACCTACCTAGAGAGTCAGGACTTCTGGCGTCTCAGCGGTATCGCTCGTGAGGTATATCTCTATGCCCGCGAAGCATCACGCATAGAGGACCTACAGCTAACGCAGGATCTCGTCGGGGACTATAAAAACGGACTACTCGGCATTCGTCTACACAAGCGTGGCTCCTTCGCCACGGATTACGAGCTGCGCGATGCCGAGGGACGTATTGTCCATTCGGGCCAAATAGCGGCAGGACAGAGCGAGGCCAAGGCCGAGATACCGAGTGTAAAGCCATGGACAGCCGAGACCCCTTATCTATACGAGCTTACCCTACGTACGCCCTATGAGGTAATACGTGAGCAAGTGGGCTTTCGCCATATCGAAATAAAGAATGCCCAGCTCCTTGTCAATGGTAAGGCAATACTTATTAAGGGAGTCAACCGACACGAGCTAGACCCAGATGGGGGCTATCTCGTAAGCCGTGAGCGCATGGAACAAGATATTAAGATAATGAAGAGCCTTAATATCAATGCCGTACGTACAGCGCATTACCCCAATGACCCTTACTTCTATGAGCTCTGCGACCGCTATGGGCTATATGTGGTAGCCGAGGCGAACGTCGAGAGCCACGGCATGGGCTACGGCAAAGAGACGCTCTCTACTAAGCCCGAGTGGCGTCGAGCACACGTAGAGCGCAACGAACGGCAGGTACAGCTACTGCGCAATCACCCCAGTATTATTATATGGTCTACGGGCAACGAGTCGGGCGATGGCGAGAACTTCGGCCATGCCTACGATGCCGTGAAGGCTATGGACAGCACACGCCCCGTGCAGTACGAGCGTGCCGGACTCAAGTACACGGATATCTACTGCCGTATGTACCGCCAGCCCCACGAACTACTCAAGTATGTAGAGGAGGGGCACGACAAGCCCTTTATCCTCTGCGAGTATGCCCACGCCATGGGTAACTCTATGGGGGGCTTCGATGAGTACTGGGGCCTTTTCCGTAAGTATCCTGTCTTGCAGGGCGGTTTCATTTGGGACTTCGTAGACCAGGGCTTACGCAAATACGACGACAAGGGACGTATGTTTTACGCCTATGCTGGCGACTACAACCGCTACGACTACAAGGCGGACAATAATTTCTGCAACAACGGCCTCGTAAGCCCCGACCGCGTACCCAACCCACACAGTCGTGAGGTAGCCTATCAGCATCAGAGTATCTGGACGAGCCTCGCTGATTCTCAGGCTCTAGAGCTAGAGGTATATAATGAGTATTTCTTCCGAGACCTTAGGGGCTTCGACCTGCGCTACGAACTTAGTCTCGATGGCAAGCCCCTAGCTACGGGTGCGATGCCTATGCCAGCCATCGCGCCTGGGGCCAAGGGCCGTATTCAGCTCGGCGATAAGCTCCGTCTACCACAGATAGGTAGACAGCAGACGCTCAGTCTACAGGTCTATTATAGTCTGCGTGAGGCCGAGGGACTTTTGCCCGCTGGTACTCAGCTGGCCTATCAGCAGTTTGTACTTGCCGAGGGCGAGTACGCTCCGCTCACAGGGGGGCAAGGCATTGCTCCGCTCAGCGTAGAGGATAACGACCGCCGTTACCTCATCATCAAGGGCGGACAGCTGCATATAGACATAGACCGCCGTACAGGCTTTATCGCTCGTTATCAGGCTAAGGGTCAGGAGCTACTTGCCGAGGGCAGAGAGCTAAGGCCAAACTTCTGGCGTGCTGCCACCGACAACGATATGGGGGCGGGTCTACAGCAGCGCTATCAGCTATGGCGCAGGCCAGAGATGAAACTACTCTCGCTCACAGTCAAGGAGCGGAGTGCCGACTACGTCCTCGTGGAGAGCGAGCTAGAGCTACCCGCCCTAGAGGCTAAACTGCGCCTCGCCTATCGCATATATGCAGATGGCTCTATTGTCTATACGCAGGCGATGGATGCTAGGGAGGGGGCACAGAAGCCACAGCTATTCCGCTACGGCCTGCGCCTAGGTATGCCCGAGCGCTACGACCAAGTGGAGTACTTCGGCTATGGCCCCGATGAGAACTATGCCGACCGCGCGACCTCGCAGCTCCTCGGACATTATCGTACGACTGTGGCCGACCTCTACTACCCCTATGTACGTCCGCAAGAGACGGGGGCACGCACAGGGCTACGCTACTATCGTGTGCTCGATAAGGGCGGGCGTGGGCTAGAGCTACGTGCTAGTTATCCACTACAGGCCTCGGCACTCGGCCATAGCCTAGAGGAGTTGGACGGCTTCCCCTACAAGACGCAGCGCCACGGCCATACAGTAGAGTCAGCGGGCTATACCGATGTCCTCGTAGACCGCTACCATATGGGCCTCGGTTGCTACAATAGCTGGGGCGCCCTGCCACAGCCTAAGTATCAGTTGCCCTACGGGGACTACGAGATGCAGGTCTTGCTGAGACCGCTTTAGGCCTCATGATAGGAATAGCGTCCGCCCTCAGCAGAGCTCTGCTAAGGACGGGTGCTATTGTGTATGTGTCGGATAATGTGTATCTTTGCGCCGATATTTGTCTGCCGTGATTGAGGGCTTAGTGCGAGGCGGGCAGGCAAGTACACGAAGCGTATTATTTTATTAACCAATTAACAAATGAGCAAACTAAACATCCAGCCTGTAGAAGGGTTCAACTGGGACGAGTTTGAGAACGGTGCTAGCGCTAGCTCAGCATCACGTGCGGAGCAGGAAGCTGCTTACGCCAGCACACTAAACAACATCAAGGAACAGGAAGTAACCGTAGGTAAGGTTGCCTCTATCTCTAAGCGTGAGGTGGTAGTAAACATTGGCTTCAAGAGCGAGGCTACTATCTCTGCTTCAGAATTCCGCTACAACCCAGACCTCAAGGTAGGGGACGAAGTAGAAGTATTCGTAGAAAGCCAGGAAGACAAGAAGGGTCAGCTAGTACTCAGCCACCGCAAGGCTCGTGCTGCTCGCTCTTGGGATCTTATCACCGAGGCGCTCGAGAAGGACGAAGTGGTTAAGGGTTACGTTAAGAGCCGCACTAAGGGCGGTATGATTGTAGACGTATTTGGTATCGAAGCCTTCTTGCCC
>CAMBHQ010000011.1 GCA_945867245.1 uncultured Porphyromonas sp. | reverse complement strand
GTATCAAATACTTGGCAGCACAAGTAAGGCCGATTACCCCGCTCAGTATGTAGACTACACGACCAAGCTCGGTGGTAGGACTCCTTATGATGCGACAGGTGCTACACCTAATATCCTAGCCCCTGGTCAGACGATGATTATCCTATCTAATGGCTATCTCAATGCGGCTAAGTTTACGGATGTCTCGAGCAACAAGACTGCGGACCACATCCCTACCTTCTTCGCAGATATCAAGAAGGGCATGCAGACAGGCTTCTGCAAGTACGTGGTGGCCATGAACAATGCCAAGGACGAGAATGCCGCTCCGATGAATGCCAACGCCGGTGTTATGACGATGGGAGGCTATGATATTCCACTCCTCCTCAAGCGTCGCCCTACGACCGCAGGTAGCTCAGGCTTCTACTACCAGCTGATTGATGGTCTGTGGATGAACGGCACATTGGCTTGGTATCTTGGGATTAACCAAGCTAGCCCATACAACGCCAATACTCAGGATGCTCTCTACTATGCAGACCAGCAAGCAGCCAACAGGTACTATGGCATCGCATCTCAGTACATCAAGGCAAACAACCGTAACCGCAACAATGGCGAACATGCAGGTCTATGGGAGAAGCGCACGCCCTCGGAGCTCTTCAATATGCCTATCGTTAGCAACTGGTCTACAGGACGTATGACCTGCGCTCAGGACTACGCAGTAGGTCAGGCAGACAACTTCACCAACTTCGGGGTGCGTCTATTCAAGGATCAGACGACGCCACGCGACCCTGCGAACTACGTCGTTAAGTGGAGTGCTAAGAAGTAACAACTAACGAGAGGAGTCTCTCCTCATCTTACAGGAATAGGGCGTGCCACTGGTGGCACGCCCTATTCCTATTATAACGCTGCGCCAGACACTGACCACTAGCCACTGACCACTGCGGGCAGTTGGCGGTGCTTGCTATGGCGGGCTTAAGCCCGCCACGCTAGTACTAGTATTCCTAGTGGCCCTAGGTCTACTAGGGACACTAGACCCAGCGTGCGCCAGCCACTGACCACTGCGGGCTCTGCCCGCCCCCTCTATAGCAAAACAACGAGGAGCGTACTAAATCCCAAGCACGCTCCCCGCTATCAATAACTAAGACGAAAAAAGATGTTGAATTTCTTCTCTGCAAAATTCGGAATTATCTCGCAACTATACAAGACCCTAGTTTATGTTATGCAACAGCACAGCAGCGAGCTATCATACCCCAGAAGGACACAAGCCCGAGTGCAAAATTTACATCTATAGCTAAACAGCTAGCATTTCCTGCTTTAGAGCAAGGAATACAGCCCTAGTGAAAAAATTTTCTTCAGCCCATTAAACCTATCAAACCCTCGGTACTCTAAAGTATAGTACAGCGAGAGAGTAGTGATACTCACAAGCTTACTAAATACCCGAGTCTACTATTGCTTGACCAAGTAGTATTAGGCGAACACAATGATATGGTGTTATGATTTGAGATGATGATTGATGATGGGAACATCCTCACTCCGCAAGGGGTGGGGATTGTTCTTTTTATATAAGGCCAGAGCCTCTAGGCCTATTCTAGTATCGACTAGACGACCTAGAGGCTCCGTGTCTGTCTGTGGCCGAGGGGCGCTGCCCTCCGAACACTCTGTACTAATCCCCTCCTAGGGCTCTGTGACGAGCTCGATGCGGAAGGTGGTCCCTTGCCCCTCTCGGCTCTCACGTACATAGATACGCCCATGGTGATAATCCTCGACTATGCGCCTAGCTAGCGAGAGGCCTAGGCCCCAGCCTCGCTGTCGTGTGGTATAGCCCGGACGGAAGATAGCCTCGTACTGACTCAGAGGCATCCCGCGACCCGTGTCCCGTAGGTCGATATACACCTCCTTGCCCCGCTGATGATAGCGGATGGTGATGTCACCCTTGCCCTGCATAGCATCGACGGCATTCTTCACAAGGTTCTCAAATACCCAAGCAATAAGGGCCTCCGAGAGGGGGACGATGACAGCCTCATTAGGCTCGTCTACGATGGCTATCTGCACCTGCTGAGAGATGCGTGGGCGCAGATAGTCGACGCTCTTGTGCAGGAGCTCGCCTAGGTCTACGGGCAGGAGCTTAGGGGCCGAACCGACCTTCTGAAAGCGGTCGGCAATGACCTCCAGACGCTCAATATCCTTGCCCATCTCGCTGAGGACGCTAGGGTCTACGCCCTGTAGGGCTAGTAGCTCGCGCCAGGCTAGCAGCGAGGAGATAGGCGTGCCGAGCTGGTGCGCAGTCTCACGGCTCATACCCTCCCATATATGGTTTTGGTCGGCACGCTTCATACTCGTGATGGCCAGGAGGCTGATGCCGAGGATAACGAGGAAGACAGCCACCTGCACGTAGGGGAAGAGCAGGAGCTGCTGTAGGGTAGAGCTATCCGAATAATAGAGGTATTCGGTCGTGATATTCTCAATCTTGATGGGGGGATAGCCCTCTCGGAACTCTGCCAACTTCTGATAGAGATACTTCTCGGGGTTGCGTCGGGGCAAGTCGATATTATTGTAGCTAAGGATGCGCCCCTGCCCATCGACGAGTATCATCGGTATGGTAGTGTTGCTCTCTAGGATACGGCTAGCGAAGTAGAGGGACTGCTCGTAGTCGTTGCTCGCGACAGCCTGTGTGGCGGCTGCCCATATCTCCATCTTGCGACGCTCCTCCTGACCCATCAGACGCACTAGGCGGTCCGAGACGAGTAGCGACACGACAGCGAAGAGCACTGCACCCACCACGAGGATGATGCGCAGAGCGCTCTGTCGGCTCGCCCAGAATATCCCGCCATAGAGGGGGCGCAGGAGGTCCCGCCAGTGTATTCGTTTCATCTAATGACCTCGGAAGCGGTGATAGCGTTCGCGTACCTCACGAACGTAGTTGTAGGTCTCCTTGCCCCGCAGGTAGCCGTGCTTGCAGACAGGGTCGGTGTAATACTTACGTTCGCTCTTGAGGAGGATATATTGCTCTACATCGGCCCAGTTATTAGGATTACCGCCATACTTCTCGGTGAGGCGTTGGGCGTCCTGCACGTGGCCGGCACCAGCGTTATAGCTCGCTAGCGTAAAGGCCAAGCGCTCCTCGAGTCTCGGGATAGAGCGGAATATCGCAGCATTATCCACGAGGCAACGCACCGACACACGTATCGACACGGCAGGCGAGAGCAACTCCTCTACCTCGGCGCCATAGCTGCGCCCCGTAGCGGGCATGATGCCCATAAGGCCACGGGCCCCACTCCAAGCCACGACCTCGGGACGGAAGCCCGACTCTTGCTCGGCAATAGAGGCCAATAGGTGCCAGGACCAGGGGAGCGGACCGGCCGCACTGCGGAATAAGTCGTCGTAGGGCGAGATAGCCCCGCTCGGTGTGGAGGGCCTATAGTCTTGGCGTGGCTGCGAGGGCATAGGCGCCTCTGTGGGCGCCTCTATAATGGGCACTTTGTAGACCTCGAAGTACTTCTTGTAGATGCCCTTGGCTGATTCTAGGCTCGGCACGCCTGCACTCCATTTATCGATGCTCTGGGCCAGACCTTCGTAGTCCGAGGTAGTGGCCCAGCGCAAACGCTGCGAGAAGCCTACCTCGAGTTTGTAGTCGATATTCGGATAATAGGTATGCGCCAATCTGGCCAATTCGCTGTCCACGATAGCGTAGTCGATACTGTCTGTGGCCACGAGGGCAATAAGGTCCTCGGCGTTGGTGGTAGCATCCCCCACAGGACGCACGTCTAGACTATGCCCCAGCTGTGCCCCTAGGTTATGTAGGCGCTGCTCGTAGTGTCGGTCAGAGAGAATGTACAGGGGCTTGTCGATGAGCTCGGTAACGTTGCTGAGGTAGCTGCTATCGGGCTCGCCCTGGGGTGCACGCTGTACGAGTACCATACCACGCTCTAGGCTCGGCCCTGTGAAGCGCCAGTCGCTCTGCCCCGCCTTGGTAATCGGCTCGGGGGTAATGCTCAGATTGTAGCTACCACTGCGTAGCAAGGTATGCAGGCTATCGAGCGTAGGCACAATACGAATGCTATAGGGCAAGCCTACCTCCTCGGCATATAGACGGAGTAGCTCGTACTGATAACCCATCTGCTCCTGCTGGATGGTAAAGTAGGTCGTGGCCCCCGAGAGGGTGAGTACCCTAAGCGTGTCGGGTAGAGCCATGCGCTGTGCCTCGGCCTCGAGGGCCTTGCGCTGGCCACTGCGATAGCCCCCAAGCACAAGCGCCCCGCCCGCCAGGACGAGTCCTATGGCAAGGCAGAGCGCTAGAGTAGAGTATCCTCTATGGAGGTATTGGCGTATGTCCATACGGCTTAGTCTAGGGCGTATATCCCACGACGCACGGCTTCGCTAACCTCGGCACCGACGAGTGCGGTAGCGATAGCCAGAGCGAAGTCGGTCGTATAGCCCGGTCCTCGCCCCGTGATGATGCCTGGGGTAACGACGACGGTATCTTCGGTAGGCACATAGCCCCTGAGCTCGGACTCGAAGCCTGGGTAGCAAGTGGCAGGACGTCCCTCTAGGAAGCCCAAACGTCCGAATATGCTCGGAGCAGCACAGATAGCGCAGAGTAGCTTGCCCTCGGCATAGGCACGCTGTAGCATCTCGAGCAGCTCGGTGCTAGCGGCTAGGTTGGTCATGCCAGGCATCCCCCCAGGGAGGACGAAGGCGTCGGCCGTCTCGGGCTCGGCATTGCTGATATGTCTGTCGGCAATGATAGGCAGGTGATGAGCGCCGGCGACCTCTAGGCTAGGCCCTACGGCAATAGTCTGCACGGCTAGGCCTGCACGTCGTAGGAGGTCGATAGTCGTTACGGCTTCGATTTCTTCGAAGCCCTCTGCGAGGAATACGAATACTGTCTTCATGGTCTAATATGCTTATCTATATGGGACAAAGATAGGTATTTATAGTGGACAATGGCTAGTGGGCAGTGGACAGTAATCAGTGGTGTGCGCCAGCCACTGCCCACTAAAAACCAATCCTCCCCATACTCTTGCGGTTGAGCACTTCTGTTCGGCAGTGCTTATGTAGACGTGTGAGGATATCGCCATCCGCACCATAGAGGATACTATCGATAGTGTAGTGCCTAGCGATATTCTCTATCTGTCCTCCGGTGAAAGGATAGGCTTCGGCCAGCTCTCGGACTTCCGCTTTTTGGAGTGAGGGCAACATCTCTCGCCAAATAGCCATACGGGTCTCAAGCGTAGGCTTACTGAACTCTATTTTATACAAAAAGCGACGCTCGAAGGCCTTGTCTAGATTGCTCGCTAGATTGGTCGTAGCAATCAGGATACCCTCCAAGCTCTCCATCTCCTGCAAGATGATATCCTGTATGCTGTTCTCCATTTTGTCCACGGCACTATTAGCTTGCTCTTGACGCATATTGATAATGGCGTCAGCCTCGTTAAAAAGTAGGATGGGAGTCAAGGGCCTTTTGGCTACTAGTGTACGGTAGCTATCGAATACCTTCTTGATATTCTGCTCACTCTCCCCCACCCACTTGCTCTTAATCTCTGAGATATTCACCTGAATAAGGTCTCTGCCCGTACGGCGAGCTATCTGTAGGACCGTCTCCGTCTTCCCCGTCCCTGGCTGGCCATAGAGCAGGCAGGTAAAGCCTGTACGATAGCCCTCGGCTCGGAGGCGTGCTCTGACGGCCTGATAGTTCTCATCTCTGAGTAAGCGCTCCAGGTTGCTTACCTGCTCCTCTACCTCGAGGGGGTAATACAGAGTCTTGGGGTTGATACTCTCGGATTGTATAATATCCTTGCTCTTGATAATGTCCGCAGCGTCTATGTAAGACAGCTCAGACAGAAACGATTGCTTGGCCAGGGCCGTGAGAGACCACTCCTCTTTGTTGGCAAAGCCATCTTCGAAGCAAAAGGCTACAAGGCCATGCTTTACAAGCCCCGAATAGCCTTGCTTGAGCGAATTGACCACGGAGACTAGCTCATAGGTCTCGGGGAAGATATCATCCAAATCGTGCCTTATCGATATCTGTGCGTCCCCCAAATTGACCAACCTATGTGCCATAAAGACAAACAAGAGGGTGTCGTAGGTACTCAGCTCAAGGTCTAGCAAATCTCGGCAGAATGCTAGCTGTGTGTTCTCAGCCAAGATATCCATCACACGGCTTTTGAGGTCATACCATTCGAGCTCCCCATTGTCGATTAACTCGAATAGGTGTTTGAAGGCCGAGAATAGCTCCACGAGCGTCAAGCCTATCGTAGCAGGGAGTGTGTAGACTTCATCTCGGCGGATAGCGTCTATAAACTCGCTCGGCATACGATAGTGGACTTCTTTGTGCCGAGTAGATCTGTAGATGTACTCGCGCTCTACGAGCGTATCTACCGCATTGAGTAGACCGAACATCTGCGTCATACGGCAGTCGAGATAGCCCTGAAAGTCGCTAAACTGTATCGCCCTAGACTGTGAGTTGTTTACAAACAAAGCGAGTACGACACTCTCCTCAGGCGAGAGCTCCAGCCGCTCCGCTATATAGTTTGTATAGCGCTTGACCTTGCGATAAAAAGGGGCTTTTAGCTGTGAACCTTTGGCATGCTCTAGGATCTTGTCTAGGGCCTCTATCAGCGTCAGTGTGGCCCTCTGTCTCTTCTTCGTTTCCATACGTTTTTCTCTGTACTATTCCGATCACGTGCAAAGGTAGATAGCCCCTGTGCCAGATCATGGCACAGGGGCTATAGTGGCTGGTGATCAGTGGCTAGTGGTCAGTGGCTGGCGCACGCCACTAGCCACCGACCACTGACCACCGACCACTCCTAAACCTTACTTCACTTCCTCGAAGTCGGCGTCGGTAATGTCTGCGCCACCCTGCTGAGCGTTGCCACCCTGAGCACCAGCGTTAGGCTGAGCGTTTTGGGCATTCTGCTGAGCATAGATGTCTGCGCTAGCAGCCTGGAAGGCAGCGTTCAGCTCGGCCTGAGCAGCATCGATGGCCTCGATGTTCTGCTCCCTGTGGGCCGTACGTAGCTTCTCGAGTGCGGCCTCGATAGGCGCCTTCTTGTCGGCAGGTATCTTGTCGCCTAGCTCTGTGAGCTGCTTCTCGGTCTGGAAGATAGTGCTGTCAGCCTGATTGAGCTTCTGTATGCGCTCGCTCTCACGCTTGTCGGCCTCGGCATTAGCCTCGGCTTCGGCCTTCATACGCTTGATTTCGTCTTCGCTTAGACCGCTAGAGGCTTCGATGCGGATGTTCTGCTGCTTGCCCGTAGCCTTGTCCACGGCTGTTACGTTGAGGATACCGTTGGCGTCGATGTCGAAGGTTACCTCAATCTGAGGCGTCTGACGAGGAGCAGGAGCGATGCCGTCTAGGTTGAAGCGGCCGATGCTCTTGTTGTCCTTAGCGAGCGAACGCTCACCCTGCAAGACGTGTATCTCTACCGAGGGCTGATTGTCTACGGCCGTAGTGAAGACTTCGCTCTTCTTCGTTGGGATGGTCGTATTCGCCTCGATGAGCTTGGTCATCACACCGCCCATCGTCTCGATACCGAGTGATAGTGGCGTTACGTCTAGGAGTAGTACGTCCTTGATTTCGCCCGTGAGTACACCGCCCTGGATGGCAGCACCTACGGCCACTACTTCGTCGGGGTTCACGCCCTTGCTGGGGGCCTTGCCGAAGATTTTCTCCACAATAGCCTGAATGGCAGGGATACGTGTAGAGCCACCCACGAGGATTACCTCGTCGATATCGCTCTTGGAGAGCTTGGCATCGCGCAGAGCCTGTTCGCAGGGGGCAACGCATGCCTGGATAAGGCGGTCGGCCAGCTGCTCAAACTTAGCACGTGTCAGCGTACGTACTAGGTGCTTGGGCACTCCGTTTACAGGGAATATGTAGGGGAGGTTAATCTCGGTAGAGGTAGAGCTAGAGAGCTCAATCTTGGCCTTCTCGGCAGCCTCCTTGAGACGTTGCATCGCCATAGGGTCTTGGCGGAGGTCTACGCCCTCGTCGCTCTTGAACTCATCGGCGAGCCAGTCGATAATCACGTGGTCGAAGTCGTCCCCCCCGAGGTGCGTGTCCCCGTTGGTAGAGCGTACCTCGAAGACGCCGTCCCCGAGCTCGAGGATAGAGATATCGAAGGTACCGCCACCGAGGTCAAAGACGGCAATCTTCATATCGCGGTCCGACTTGTCTAGACCATAGGCTAGCGAGGCTGCCGTAGGCTCATTAACGATACGGCGCACGTTGAGGCCTGCTATTTCGCCTGCTTCCTTGGTGGCCTGACGCTGTGCGTCATTGAAGTATGCAGGCACCGTAATAACGGCATCCGTTACCTCAGCACCGAGGTAGTCTTCGGCCGTCTTTTTCATCTTCTGTAGGATGATAGCCGAGATTTCCTGTGGCGTATATAGACGTCCGTCGATGTCTACACGGGGCGTGTTGTTGTCGCCCTTAACGACCGAGTAAGGCACGCGGTCTAGCTCGCCGCGCACTTGGTCGAAGTTCTCGCCCATGAAGCGCTTGATTGAGTAAATCGTCTTCGTGGGGTTGGTGATAGCCTGACGCTTAGCGGGGTCGCCCACTTTGCGCTCACCGCCCTCGATGAAGGCTACGATAGATGGGGTAGTGCGCTTACCTTCGCTGTTAGCGATTACGATAGGCTCGTTACCCTCGAGTACTGATACACACGAATTTGTTGTACCTAGGTCAATACCAATAATCTTTCCCATTGCTTATTATGTTTTTGTTTATTCTTTGTTTCTACTAATTATATACTGCGTAGGGCTTAGGCTCTGTAGCTCGTCCCTACGCCCCTAGTAAGACAAAGGACGTGCCACAGGGAGAGCAAACTGACAGCCCCTGCCATAGTGTCAGCAGACTGTCAGCTTAGGAGGGTTCGTGGCCACCTAATAGGCAGACAAGTGGCCACCTATTAGGCGGACGAGTGGCCACCTAATAGGCGGACGATCGTCGACTCGGTAGGCGAGGGCTAGTGATCAGTGGGCAGTGGGCAGTGGCTAGTATCGTGCGTGCGCCAGCAACTGACCACTGTTCACTGACCACTGTTCACTGACCACTGACCACTGCGGGCTCTGCCCGCCCCACTAGCCACCAACCACCAATAATCACTACCTTTGTGCCGAACCAAACCATTCAAACTCACGATACCTACTTAGTATTATATGCTACAGGCTATAGACCTATCGAAAAGCTACGGCGAACACCTAGCGCTCGATAAACTCAACCTTACGCTTGCCCCAGGCGAGATATTCTGCCTCCTCGGACAGAACGGCGCCGGCAAAACCACCACCATCAACATCTTCCTCGGACTCCTAGAGCCCTCTAGCGGACAGGCCCTCATCGACGGACACCCCGCCAACGAACGACAGGCCGTCGCCCATCGCATAGCCTATATACCCGAGGTCGTACAGCTCTATGGCGAGCTAACGGGGCTAGAGAACCTCGACTTCTTTAGCCGCCTAGCGGGCTATCGCTATAGCGAGGACGAGCTCAGCGCCCTCCTCAGACGCGTTCAGCTACCTGAGACCGCCTGGCGAAGACCCCTAGCGACTTATTCCAAGGGCATGAGCCAGAAGGTCGGCATCGCTATCGCCCTAGGCAAAAAAGCCAGTTACATCCTGATGGACGAGCCCACCTCGGGCCTAGACCCCAAGGCCTCGGTAGAGTTCGCCGAGCTCTGCCGTGCCCTAGGAGGCGAGGGTGTGGGCATCCTGATGGCTACGCACGATATATTCAATGCCGTGGGCATAGGCTCGCGCATCGGCATCATGCGCGCTGGGCAACTCGTCTACGAAGCCCATACCGACAGCATCTCGGCCGAAGAATTGCAGGCTCTCTATCTGAAAACCATCTAAACCAAAACTCATATGAAGACCCTCAAATCTATTCTTTGCCTAAGCCTCTCGGCATCCTGCGCCCTAGGCCTCTCGGCACAGAGCATCGTCCGTGGCGTCGTCGTCGATGCCCAAAAGAAGCCCCTCGTAGGCGTCAATGCCACCCTCCTGCACGGCAAACGGCAGGTATCGGGCATGGTGAGCGACCAGAGCGGACACTTCGCCCTGCGCTGCCCCGAGAGCGGTGCGCACCAGCTACGCCTGAGCTATATCGGCCATCAGAGCTATACCCTCAGCCTAGCCCTCGGCAAGGACGAGACTCTACAGCTAGATACCATCGTACTACCCGAGCTCAGCGCCGAGCTCATGGGCGTAGAGATAGTAGGGCGTGCCAGACGTGACTACAATAGCGACTACTCCTACTCCAGTACCAAGATACCCATCCGAAACAAAGACCTCTCGGCCGCTGTCTCTACCATCACCAAAGAGCTCATACAGGACCGACAGGCCTATCAGCTAGCAGATGCCGTCAAGGGCGCTAGCAGTGTACAGCAGATAGGATTCTACAACCACTTCAATATCCGTGGCATCACACAGAATGCACACGGGCAGGTACTCAACGGCCTGCGCACCAATCAAATCTACTTCGCTCAGCCCCTGGTACAGCATATAGAGCGTGTAGAGGTCATCAAAGGGCCGGGCTCGATAAGCCTCTCTAGTGCCGACCCTGGTGGGACTATCAATATGGTAACCAAAAAGCCCCTGCGGGAGCGCCTACGTGAGGTCAATATGGCCCTCGGTAGCTGGGGCACAGTGCGTGCGGGGCTCGACTTCACCGGTCCTATCAACGAGGAGGGTAGCCTACTCTATCGCCTGAATGTGGGCGCTCAGCAGGCCAAAAGCTACCGAGACCTCATCGAAAACAACAGCCTACTAATAGCCCCTAGCATCAGCTATATCCCCAATGCCGAGACGGCTATCAACCTAGAGCTCAACTACAGCAATATCCGTGGCAAGCTAGACCGTGGGCAACCCACCTTCGGCGACACCAAGACGCGCGAAGACCTCCTCAAGACGCCCATCTCTATGTCTATGGGCGCCGCCACAGACTACTACCATACGCAGGACCTCGTGGCCACGCTTAGCCTCAGTCAGCACTTAGCTCGGGGGCTCAAGCTCAATGCGCAGTACCTCAAAGAGCTCTGGATAGAGGATATGAAGGAGCACCGCACCAACAACCGCTACGTGCGCAACCGTGCTGGCGAGAGCCTGCCCAACCTCATACAGCTACGCTACTAGGAGCGCAGTCAGAACTGGCTCACAGATGCCCTCACAGCCTACCTCACCTACGACTGGACACTCGGCAACAGCAAGCATACGACCGTCCTAGGCTACGACAGCAACCTACTGAATAAGCCTAAGGGCAACGGCCAGTATCAGGCCCGTGGCGTAGAGACCAATGCCGACGGCTCGCCCGTGTACATCACCTATCAAGGCGTAGAGATAGAGAAGAGCCTCGGCGGATTCTTTGACCTCAACGGCAGTGGCAACGAGCTCAAGACCAGCAACAACTACAACCTCCGCCCCACAGCGCTCCCCATACAGCGCTTCCACAGCCAGTCGGCCTACCTACAGCACCTCACGCAGTGGGGGCCACTGCACCTGATACTAGGGCTGAGAGCCGAGCACGTAGACGAGCGACAGAATATAGGCTCGGCACAGGAGAGCCACGCCACGCACCGTGTACTACTCCCACGCATAGGGCTATCCTACGCCCTGAGCAAGGAGTGGAGCCTCTATGGCACGTATCTAGAGGGCTTCCAGCCTCAGTCGCAGGCCTTCGAGAATATGCCCGTACTCGGCAACAACATCAGCGAGCAGGCGTCCATACACTTCGACCCTCTGCGCAGTCAGCTCATCGAGCTAGGGGCCAAGGCCGAGCTATTGGGCGGACGACTCAAGGGGACGGTATCCCTCTTCGAGGTCAAGCAGCGCAATATCCTGATGAAGGAGGACGACGATAAGTACAGCCTGCGTGGCTCGGACCGCAGCCGAGGCATTGAGCTAGAGCTAGCCGGATACATCACGCCCGAGCTACAGCTCAGCGCTGCCTACAGCTACCTAGATGCCCGTATCACGGCCGATGCCAACCCCGAGCTAGTAGGCGCACGCAAGGAGGCCGCCCCACGACACAACGCCAGCCTGTGGATGAAGTACAGCTTCGCTCCCACGACAGCGCTCAGAGGACTTAGCCTCGGCCTAGGCGCTCAGCACAGCAGCGAGCGTCTATCGTGGTACGAACGCAGCCTGATGCTACCTGCCTACACAGTAGTAGATGCCGTCATCGGCTATCGCCCAGCAGGCAGTCGCCTAGACTTCGCCCTCAAGGTGAATAACCTCCTTAACAGCACATACTGGACAGGTGCACTCAATAAGACATGGGTCTTCCCTGGCGCTCCACGCAATATCACGTTTAATACGACTTTCCGCTTTTAGTGGGCGGAGATCAGTGATCAGTGGGCAGTGATCAGTGGGCTGGCGCACGCAACTGACCACTGCGGGCTCCGCCCGCCCCACTGACCACCGACCACTAGCCACTGACCACTGCGGGCT
>CAMBHQ010000010.1 GCA_945867245.1 uncultured Porphyromonas sp. | reverse complement strand
GGATAAATACACCCTCGAGGGCGGGCGTACGATGCTTGTGCTTATGAGTGGTCACCTAGCCCCCGGGAGTAGCCTCCAAGACCCTGTTCCGGGAGATAAGAACGCTCCAGCATTCCCCGAGTATATCAACCAAGCTTTCAACAAAGGCTACTGCCAATATATCGTTGCTATAGATAATCCATACAGCACAAAACATTGGAAGGAATTTGGTGTGATGAATATGGATAGACTTGATGCTTTGGCACTTGTCCAGAGGCATCATAAAAATCCGATAAGACGCCGTGGCGTTGATGCTACGAGCCTAAACAACCTGATGAACCTAGAGAAGGGTAGTTGGGGATACTATCGTGATAAGGTAGCGACTAATGAAAACCACTTCCGAGGACGCACAGCAGTACAATTTACCTCAGATGCCTTCTGGCATACCTACAGACAATGGTACCAAGCGCGTGTAAACAATAAGAAGGCGAACGATCCTATACTTGGGAACAGAGAATATCTCGGTAACCCTAAGATGGTAGGAGGCCGTATGATTATCCCTCTCCCCAAGAAAGTGATTTCCCCTGGGGTAAGACGCTATGTCGGCAATAGCCAGGAAGCATGGGACAATCTCCCTGAGTTTGATATACGTGATTCGCGCTACTAGAGACGCCCGCACGGGCTCTACTAGATAGAGGTCGATAGCACCACAAGGAGACACCCCCTGTCCCTACGGCTCAGCTGTAGGGACAGGGGGTGTTGTAGTGAGTTTTGGAGTGGGCTGGCGTGCGCACGCTAGGGCTAGTCTAGCTGGTCTTACTAGTAGCCCTAGTGTCCCTAGTAGTCCCTAGTAGCCCTAGGGAGCTAGCCACTGAATACTGACCACTGCATACTAGCCACCGACCACTAACCTCCGGCTTAGCCAGCGACGTACGGGCAGATCGTATATGCGTAGTAGTAGGTAGGCCAAGACAATGTTGCCGAAAAAGAGCGCTAGCGCCCCAGGCAACGACTGTAGGACTGTCAATTCATTGCTCCGCACCCAAGCGATATATAGGTATACAGAGGGGTAGTGGATGATGTACAGCGGATAGGATAGCTCGCCTAGGAACGTGTACAGCCTCCGCAAGCGAGGGCTCTCCGTGCTATCCGAGGCCCCTAGCCATAGCAGCACAGGGAAGATAAGCATCACGACAACACACTCATACAAGGCATTCATCCAGAGCGTATCAGCATCGCCTATACGTGGCATCACCAGCAGGGCTACGAGCACAAGTGCCGAGAGCCAGAAGCCACGACGATAGGCCACTGGGCGGTAGAGCCTAGAGAGGAGTACCCCAGCACCGAAGGAGAAGCACACACGTGCTAGACCACCCCAGAAGCCCCCATCGGCAAAGCTCCAGCCTGCCCCAAGGTAGCCCCAAGGAGAGTGGACAAAGCCCTCATAGGCGAGCCCCGCCCCGCAGAGCAGTACTGCCAGCGTTAGCCCCCACGTCGGTAGATGACGCAGGACAAGCGCATATAGGATATTGCCGATATACTCGAAAAACAAGGACCACGTAGGGCCATTGAGCGGGAAGATTTCGGTATAGCCACGTATCTCCCAGCTCGGCAGAGAGGGGATAAGCAGAGCATTCATCAGCGTCGATAGCAATACCATGCCTACGGGAACGAGGTGCAGCGGCTGCGTAGGCGTCGCCTGAGTGTAAAACATCAGCCCCCCGAGGAGAGCGCTGATGATGAGCATCGGATGTAGGCGGATGAGGCGTCGCTTGATAAATTCGCCGAGGCCCATCTGTGCCCAGCGCCCGTCGTAAGCATAGCTCACGACGAAGCCCGAGAGGAGGAAGAAGAAATCAACAGCCAGATAGCCGTGATTGACCTCTTGGCTGAATGGACTCGCGGCAAAAGCCTCGAAGATATGATACCATACGACTACTAGGGCGGCCACACCACGCAGGCCATCGAGGGCTAGGTAGTGCGGACGTCCGGCAGAGGTACTGGGGAGCTGTTGTTGCTGGTGCATAAGAGTTTCTTTTTAGAGTGGTCGGTGGGGCGGGCAGAGCCCGCAGTGATCAGTATGCAGTGGTCGGTGGCTGGCGCACGCTAGGTCTAGTCTGGCTGGTCTTACTAGTAGTACTAGTATCCCTAGTAGTCCTAGGGATCTAGCCACTGACCACTGACCACTGACCACTGCTTACTAGCCACTAGCCACTGACCACTGCATACTGCCCACCGCCCCTGCGTATCTCCGTAGAGGAAATATCCATCAGCGGGGCATCCGTGCAGAGGGTATGCGGTATGTCTGTGTATTCGCTGGGCTCAATCTCGTAGCCTGGGCGGGGATAGACGTAGAGCTTAATGAGCGAGAGCAGGTACTGCCAGCGACTCCAGGAACGGAAACGCTGTAGGTTGTCGCTGCCGATGACGAGGGCGAAGTCTTCTCTCGGGTACAGCAGGCGCAGCGCCTGCACCGTGCGCCAGGTATAGAGCGGACGTGGGAGCGCCTGCTCTAGCTCCACTAGACGCATATAAGGGTATGGGGCTATGGCGGCACGGATTAGGCGAGCCCGCTCGGCATAGGGCCACTGCTCCGAGGCCTCCTTCTGTGGGTTGAGGGGGCTTAGCATTAGCCATACCTCACGGGCCCCCAAGCTCTCGTGTGCATAGCGGGCGAGGGCTAGATGCCCCCAGTGTATGGGGTTGAAGGAGCCCGCGAAGAGAGCTATCATGGCGTAGCTCCTTTCTGCTCGTTGCCTAGAGGTAGGCTAAAGCTACGGATAATGGGCTGTGTCTTCGTCGTGTCTTGCGGTATGAGCTGTGGGCGACGGAAGCGGAATAGCTCGTTGAGCTTATTGAGCTTGCGACGCAGCATGAGGCCGAGGCCCGTCTCGTTGTACTCGCCCTCGATGACGTTGTCGGTAACACGCTTGTAATACACACGCCCGAAGCGCTCGCCAGCCTTATCCAGCTGATACTCTAGGGCTACGTTGTCGATGAGCGTCTGCTCGCTGTTGCTCACATTCTGGCCCGTGTGTAGCTTGCCCCCGATGACGAGGCGTATGCGGTCGTTGTAGAAGCGTCGGCTGAAGCTATAGGTATAGCTGGTATGCTGATTGCCGGTAGTGCCGTCGTTCATCTCCATGCCGATGCTGAGGTCTGTGCCCGAGAGGAGGTTGCCCGCGACGGTATTGATTTGGTTCTGTAACAGGGCGGCGAAGGTCTCGTTGAGGTTGAGGTTATTGCCTCCAGCGCTACCGCCTAGGTAAGTGCCGGTAGCCAGTAGTCCGATAGCCTGCTTGCCCCGCTCCTCGGCGGACATGGTGGCGAGGCTATTCTGTATGCTTAGGTTCTCGGGTGCTGAGAGGTCGAAGGCGAGGTTGATGTTCTCCAGTCGGTTTTTCATCTTGATGCTTACCAGGAAGTTGGTCTTTCCTCCGGAGGCCTCTCCTGTGGCTGCTCGGACCTTCTGTGTCGCTACGAAGTCTACATAGGGGTTGTAGGCATTGCCGTCGAAGGTGATGTATCCGCTAGGGTCTATGCTGAAGAGCTTGCTCCCCACTACGGGCAGAGTGTACTGCAGCTGTCCGCCCCCGCTCATATCGTAGCGCCCACGGAGGTTTATCTCGCCATAGGGCAAGTAGCGCAGCTGCAGGTTGCCCCCGCCCTGCATGCGCATATAGTCTCTGCCGTCGGCCGTGAGGTCTACCCCGAAGCGCACAGTGGGCTCTACCTGTATGGCTAGGCTAAGGTCTACCCCGCCCAGCTCGGCCTCGTAGACAGGAGTCGCCACGAAGACGGTATCGGCAAAGTCTACGAAGGAGACGAGGCCCTGAGCCTTGTCGCTAGCGTCGAGCGTAGACTCACGCATTACGTAGGTCGCCTTAGTCCCATTTTTGATGCCCAGCTGTCCGCGTATCTTGAGGGCATTGAGTTTGCCCCGTAGCTGCATATTCGTCGAGGCTATTAGTCGCCCATAGAGTAGCTGATTGTCGCTACGGGGGCGCTCCTGGTCTAGCAGTGTGATTTCGTCGGCTGTGAGCCTAAGGTCTGTCTGCATGAGGCGCTGACCGCTGATGCCTATCGAGCCATCTAGTGTCAGCGGGTGCTGGCGGTCTACGCTAGAGTAGACCTTGTATCCGTCTAGCTGTAGCACGTCTCCCGCAAAGCGCAGGGGCAGGCTGTCGAGGCGCAGGGTAGTGGCATACTGGCGTAGCTCTACCGAGCCATTGTCAGCGCTCAGCTCTCCCGTAAGGCTCGGGCTAGTAGGCTTGCCCCCGAGGGCTAGCTCTCCATTGAGCTTACCGCCTAGGTAAGTAGCATAGTCGCTGACGAAGGGGTTGGCTATCTCTAGCGGGAAGCCCTTGAGGCTAAGGCTACCCCCGAGAGGGTTCTCCTTATCCCTAGGCTTATACAGGCCGTTTATGCTGAGCGCCTGCACGCCCCCGAGGCTCATATCGGCCGTTACATAGTGGCTGTCGTCACTCTTGGGCTCGTAGAAGAATGCCGTAGCGAAGTGTCCTAGCTCTTTGCCCTCGTAGTGTAGGCGCTGTATGGCTATATCGCCATTGATGATGGGCTGTACCTCTAGTCCGCCTGTGCGCTGATAGTTGATTTCGCCCACGAGCCTACCGCTTAGCTCGGGTAGTCCTAGGCTACGATAGTCCTCTAGCTTAATGCCATTGATGCTGAGCCGTGCCTCCTGTAGCGCTTGGCCCTCGTGCTGAGCGCTAAGGCTGAGCTGAGCGCTGTCCGAGGTGGCAAGGCGCAGGTCTGCCCCAAGGGCATAATCGCCCTTGCTTAGCTGTAGCCAGTTATCCGGATTGACGCTGAGGCGATGTCCGCCCAGTAGGAGCGTTGGCTCGGGGAGGTGGAGACGATAGCTGTCGCCTGACCATTGGCCCGCTAGGCTTATACGGTGCTGGGGCTGGTCGCGCTCGTCGAGGGCCTCTAGGCTGAGGAGGGCATCCTGTAGCGAGGTATTGATATTGGCGCTGAGGCCGAAGCCCGCCTGCTGACGGAAGCGTCGCTTGTCTATGCGCAGTGTCCCCAGTAGGCGCATACTGTCTAGGGGCTGTGTGCGTCCTAGCGCCGTGCGTGCTATGCGCTGGGTAGAGAGCTCTAGGTCGATGCAGTTGATGCGCAGGGTGTCTCGTCTAATATCTCGTGCCGTGAAGTGTCCCTCTAGACCGCTCTGGGGGTGCAGGCGCAGGTGTCCCTCTAGCGACTCTAGGGCGATGCGCTGCTGGGCTAGGTAGGGGCGCAGGGCATTGTCCTTGCCGAGCTCTAGGTCGAGGTCTAGCCGTGGCAGGCTGGCATAGAGCTGCTCTAGACGGCTTGTCATCGGCACAGAGCGCTGTAGCTCCTGCTGTAGCTCGCCTGCCAGACTAGCCAACTGCTGGCTGCGCTTCATCAGCTGGCTAGGGCCCTCGCCTAGGTGCAGGCGGAGGGCCATATCGCCCGAGTTTATGCTGGCACGGCTACGGCTCTGGTCGGTATCGACGAGTAGGCTCACCTGCTGTGGGCGTATGCTATCCTCATCGACTATTATCTGTACGTTGGCGAGCTCGGCGCTGAGGTAGTGCGTGTCCGTGAGATCGCTACGTAGCTCGCCCTCGAGGTCGAAGCTCGCGGCTAGTGTCTGCTCGCTCAGCCCCAGTGTATGCAGGTCTATGCCCATGCTGCTCAGGCTCAGGCTAGACTTTATCTGCTGGCGAGAGAGCATGCCATCGAGGGCGAGGACGAAGTCGAGCCCTTGGTTGAAGCTATTGGCTACGAGGCTGAGCTTACCTTGGTCCAGACTGCCGTCTAGGGTGATGTTGGCAAGATCCATCCCTCTATAAGCAAGCCCCTGCACACGGCCTGTTAGGGTGGTGCTGGTGCGTGCCCCTAGGATATCGAGGCCACGTCCGCTGGCTGTCAGCTTGCCTGTCAGGGTACCGAAGTCGCCACGAGGCATGAAGCGGGCGAGGTCTAGGTCCTCGAAGCCGAGGTCTAGGCTGTAGTGCTGCGCCCGTGCATCGTAGAAGCCATCAATATCTAGGCTACCATTACCCTCGGCTAGGAGGGCATCCAGTTGGTAATAATTACGTCTGATATCGAGGTCGCCATCGAGCGTAGTACCAGGGGGCAAGTGGTAGCTCTGCGCTAGCTGAGGACTAGCCAGGCGCAACAGGGACTGCGCCCGAGCACCGAGTTCGCTCCGGAGGCTCATCTTGCCCCTACGACGATGCGCGTCGAGGAGTTGCTCCAGACGTCCCTCGAGCTCCAGCTCTAGCACCTGTGGCCAGCGGATGTAGCTGCGCTCGACCTCCATATCGGCGAGTGTGCCGAGGGCATCCAGCTCGATATGCACGGGGGCCTGTAGCTCGGTAGCGAGGCTTTTGTTGATATGTCGGTAGGTGGGGCTTGTGGCGATATAGGCCCCAGCGATGCTCTGCACATCGTGGGCGTCTATGCCTGCGGAGAGCTTGGCCACCAGTAGGGCCGTGCTGTCCCCGTCGAAGATGCGCCAGGGTATATCGACTTCGCCTGAGAGGGACGAATGCTCGGTGCGCAGGTCTAGCTGAGAGACGAGCATCCTGAGACTATCCTGATGGTACTTGCCCTTCAGACTGGTGATGGCTAGGCCGGAGCGTTCGCGCGCTGAGCCCTCTAGGACCTCTAGGCTAAGGCGTGCGCCCTCGGAGTGTATGCCACGGAGTTTGAGCATGAGGTCCGAGGCCTCGATGTGCCCATAGTCCATATAGGGGCTGCGTGCGGGGAGGGTATCGATAGCATAGGCAATCTGCGCTCGAGCTATCTCGGCCCCTAGGGCCTTGTAGGTATTCGTCCCGAGGTCGGCTGCCACGTTGTGCAGACCTAGGTGGTCAAACTGCGTCTTTATATATACGGAGTCGTGGGGTAGCTCTACGCGTACCTGAGCCTTCTCTAGGCTGAGGTCTCCGAGGGCTATCTGCCACTTTAGGCGGGTCGTATCCTGCGATGCGGTAGTGTCTGTGCTGTGGTAATAGACCTCTAGGCCCGAGGCTGCTAGACCCGAGGCGATGATGCGCTGCCTGTCTAGGTCGAGGGCGAAGCCCCGTAGCTTAGCCTCGCCGAGGCGTAGTCGTGTCGTGCTGCCTAGGCTGTCGGTATCGTGGTAGTATAGGCGTTCGAGGTCGAGCTGGGGTATCACGGCCTGTTTGTCGAGCAGGGGGCGGGGGCTAATACCTATATCGAGCCTGCCGAGGGCTAGGAGCGTATCCTGCGGGCTGTGCAGTAGTGCTACCTCGCGCAGGGAGAGGTCGAGGGGGAAGACGAGTCTGAGCTGTCCGATGCGCGTTGTCATCCCTAGTCGCTCGCTAAGCTCTCGCTCGGCATAGCCACGGGCCCAGTCTTGCACAGCGGGGATATATAGCGCTATACCCCCTAGCAGGACTAGGAGGGGCGGCAGGAGGACGAGGGCCAATAGCCATCTCCCCCAGCGTCGTCGTGGCGCTTGCTCTGTCATCGTCTACAAAGGTAGTGATTATTAGTGGGCAGTGGCTGGCGCAGGCTAGAGAGTGGTCAGTGGGCGGTGGTCAGTGGTCGGTGGCTGGCGCAGGCTAGGTCTAGTAGCCCTAGTGTCCCTAGTCTTACTAGGAATGCTAGCGCTAGGCTGGCGGGCTTGAGCCCGCCCACTACCCACCGCCCACTGCCCACTGCCCACTGCCCACCGCCCACTGCCCACTGCCCACTGCCCACTATTTCGTATCTTTGTACACTTATTCAAACAATTAGACCCCGTCGTCTGTTAGTCAAGTACACAATCAGGATAATAGATATAAGGAGATGAGACAACTTAAAATTTCGAAGTCGATTACGAACCGCGAGAGCGCCTCTCTCGACCGCTACCTACAGGAGATTGGTCGCGAGGAGCTTATCAGCATCGAGGAAGAAGTAGAGCTGGCGCAGGCCATCCGCCGTGGCGACCGCCGTGCCCTCGACAAACTGACACGTGCCAACCTGCGCTTCGTGGTATCGGTGGCTAAGCAGTACCAAAATCAGGGCCTAAGCCTGCCCGACCTGATTAACGAGGGTAACCTCGGCCTAATCAAAGCGGCTGAGAAGTTTGACGAGACACGTGGCTTCAAATTCATCTCGTATGCGGTGTGGTGGATACGTCAGTCTATCCTGCAGGCCCTAGCCGAGCAGAGCCGTATCGTGCGCCTACCCCTCAATCAGGTAGGTACGCTCAATAAGATACAGAAGGCCTTGGCCAAGTTTGAGCAGGAGAACGAGCGTCGCCCTTCGCCCGCAGAGCTTGCCGAGATTCTCGGTATCGACGAGTCGAAGATTGCCGATACGCTCAAGGTGTCGGGCCGTCATATATCTGTGGATGCCCCCTTTCAGGAGGGCGAGGACAACAGCCTCATCGACGTACTGACACACGACGATGGCCCTAGCACCGACCGTAGCCTACTACACGAGTCCCTAGGGCTAGAGATAGAGCGTGTGCTCTCTAACCTCTCTGAGCGCGAGGCCGATATCGTGAAGTGTTTCTTCGGCATCGGCACACCTCAGGCGATGACCCTCGAGGAGATTGGCGAGAAGTTTGGTCTGACACGTGAGCGTGTACGCCAGATTAAGGAGAAGTCTATCCGTCGTCTACGTGCTACAGCCAACTGCGACCCGCTGAAGGCTTACCTCGGTTAAGGCAACTAATAATAGAAGACCTCCCCCAGAGCTCGGATAGATGCTCTGGGGGAGGTCTTTTTTGTTGTGCCTGTGGGGGCGCGCTTAGGCTTCCTTGACGCGACCTAGGTAAGAGCCGTCGCGGGTATCCACTTGGATGAGCTCACCCTCGGTAATGAATAGGGGTACACGCACCTCGGCGCCTGTCTCTAGGGTAGCGGGCTTTAGGGTGTTGGTAGCAGTATCGCCCTTGAGGCCTGGCTCGGTGTAGGTAACACGTAGCGTTACGTGTGCTGGCAGTTCGCAGGTGAGGACGGTTTCGCTCTCGGCATGTACCATGGCCTCTACCATATCGCCATCCTTGAGGAATTGGACGCCATCGATGAGTGCCTCGGCGATAGTAATCTGTTCGAAGGTCTCGGGGTGCATGAAGTTGAGCCCCATCTCATCCTTGTATAGGAATTGGTATGGGCGGCGTTCGATGCGCACTTCTTCGACCTTAACACCTGAGTTCCAGGTCTTGTCGATAACGCGGCCAGTGGCTACGTTCTTGAGCTTAGTGCGTACGAAAGCTGGGCCCTTGCCTGGCTTAACGTGTAGGAATTCGACGATGAAGAAGTATTGCCCGTCGATGTCGAGGCACATACCATTACGGAAGTCTGCTGTACTTGCCATGTTTGTTTGTCTATTGCTTTCTTAATTGATTATATGTCGCAAAGATAGTAAAAATAGTGGGCAGTGGGTTTTATAGTGGTCAGTGGTCAGTGGCCAGTGGTCAGTGGCTAGCGGGCGGTGGCTGGCGCAGGCTAGGTCTAGTCTCGCTAGTCTTGCTAGTGGTCCTAGTGTCCCTAGTAGCCCTAGTCTCACTAGGAATACTAGAGCTAGTATGGCGGGCTTGAGCCCGCCCACTAGCCACTGCCCACCGATCACTGCCCACTCTCTAGCCCGCTCTGGCATCACTCGATAGGTGGCCAAGTGGCCGCCTAATAGGCGGACGATCGTCCACCTATTAGGCGGGCAAGTGTCGACCTATTAGGCGGAGATTATAGTGGTCAGAGGGTTTTATAGTGGTCAGTGGCTAGTGGTCGGTGGTCAGTTGCTGGCGCACGCCACTGATCACTGGCTACCGCCCACTAGCCACTGATCACTGCCCACTGCCCACTAGCCACTGATCACTACTTTCTCTCTCGTAAGTGCTTGTGGTTTCGATAAAAAGCAGTATCTTTGTGCCAATTAGTGTGGAGTAGTAGCGTCTACTCCCCACCTATCCAGAGGTTAAATAGCTAAATATAAATAGATTAACAGTAAAAGATGCCTACAATTCAACAATTGGTTAGAAAGGGCCGTGAGGTAATCGTAGAGAAGGGTAAGAGCCCAGCTCTAGATTCATGTCCTCAGCGTCGTGGCGTTTGTGTTCGTGTGTACACGACTACGCCCAAGAAGCCTAACTCTGCAATGCGTAAGGTAGCTCGTGTGCGCCTTACAAACTCGAAGGAAGTGAACGCTTACATCCCAGGTGAAGGACACAACCTACAGGAGCACAGCATCGTGCTCGTACGTGGTGGTCGTGTGAAGGACCTACCAGGTGTGCGCTATCACATCGTTCGTGGTACGCTCGATACCGCTGGCGTAAACGGTCGTACACAGCGTCGTAGTAAGTACGGTGCTAAGCGTCCTAAGCCAGGTCAGGCAGCAGCTCCTGCTAAGGGTAAGAAGAAGTAGTCCTATATATAATAAGGAGTGGGCGACCCTCCGAGGGAGTAGACAAACCCAGTAGAGCTAGCTAGACGAGACTAGCGGAGTACTACTAACCAGCGAGGGGCAGACCCTCCCAGCCGAGGACAGGGCTCGGCAAAAAGAAAGAATTTGAAACCAGTTTTGAGTTCGTTGGATAGGCTAAAACAGGTTGAGTAAATGCCCAGCGGGGCGTTGAAGACATTTAGGCAAAACAACCAATTCGACAAAACGAAGAAAACAGACAATGAGAAAAGCAAAGCCAAAAAAGAGACAGGTACTACCTGATCCCGTATTTGGAGATGTTAAGGTGACTAAGTTCGTTAATCACCTTATGTACGATGGCAAGAAGGGTATTGCCTTCGATATTTTCTACACAGCCCTAAAGATTGTGGAGGGCAAGAAGCAGAACGAAGAGCAGAGCGCTCTCGACCTATGGAAGGCTGCTCTTGACAACATCACTCCACAGGTAGAGGTAAAGAGCCGCCGTATCGGTGGTGCTACCTACCAGGTTCCTACAGAGATCCGTGCATCACGTAAGGAGTCTATCAGCATGAAAAACCTCATCCTCTTCGCCCGTAAGCGTGGTGGTAAGACGATGGCTGATAAGCTCGCTGCCGAAATTATGGATGCATTCAACAGCCAGGGTGGTGCCTTCAAGCGTAAGGAAGATATGCACCGCATGGCCGAGGCTAACCGCGCATTCGCACACTTCCGTTTCTAATACATAGCGCGTTATGGCAGACAATAAACATCTCGAACTGACCCGTAATATCGGTATCATGGCCCACATCGATGCCGGTAAGACGACGACTTCTGAGCGTATTCTATTCTACACTGGTCTAACCCACAAGATTGGGGAGGTACACGATGGTGGTGCTACCATGGACTGGATGGAGCAGGAGCAGGAGCGCGGCATCACGATTACTTCGGCTGCTACGACTACTTTCTGGAACTACGCAGGCACGAAGTACAAGATTAACCTCATCGACACCCCAGGACACGTAGACTTTACCGTAGAGGTAGAGCGTTCGCTCCGTGTGCTTGACGGTGCTGTAGCTACATTCTGCTCGGTAGGTGGTGTACAGCCACAGAGTGAGACTGTATGGCGTCAGGCTGACAAGTACAAGGTACCACGTATCTGCTACGTAAACAAGATGGACCGCTCTGGTGCTAACTTCTTCGAGGTAGTGCGTCAGGTGAAGGCCGTTCTCGGTGCCAACCCATGTCCTATCCAGATCCCTGTAGGTCAGGAAGAGACTTTCCGTGGTGTAGTAGACCTCATCACGATGAAGGCACTCTACTGGGACGACGAGTCAATGGGTGCTAACTACACGGTTGTAGATATCCCTGCCGACCTACAGGCTGAGGCCGAGGAGTGGCGCGACAAGATGCTAGAGGCTCTAGCAGACTGCGACGATGTACTCATGGAGAAGTACTTCGACGACCCATCTACGATCACTGAGGACGAGATCCGCACAGCTATCCGCAAGGGTACGATCGACATGAAGATCTTCCCCATGCTCTGTGGTTCTTCGTTCAAGAATAAGGGTGTACAGACTCTGCTCGACGCTGTAACGGCTTATCTGCCAAGCCCAATGGACACGCCTGTTGTAGAGGGTACAGACCCACGCGACAGCGAGGTTAAGCTCACACGCGAAGTAAGCCCAGAGTCGCCACTGACGGCTCTAGCGTTTAAGATCGCTACAGACCCCTATGTAGGTCGTCTATGCTTCTTCCGTGTATATGCTGGTGAGCTGCAGGCTGGCTCGTACGTGTACAACTCACGTAGCGACAAGAAGGAACGTATCTCACGCCTCTTCCAGATGCACTCTAATAAGCAGAATCCTATGGAGGTTATCGGCTGTGGTGATATCGGTGCCGGTGTTGGTTTCAAGGATATCCGCACAGGTGATACGCTCTGCGACGAGAACCACCCCATCACGCTCGAGTCTATGGACTTCCCAGATCCCGTTATCGGTATCGCAGTAGAGCCTAAGACTCAGAAGGATATGGACAAGATGAGCGTAGGTCTACAGAAGCTTGCTGAAGAAGACCCAACGTTCCGTGTACAGACCAACGAAGAGACAGGTCAGACCGTTATCAGCGGTATGGGTGAGCTTCACCTCGAGATCATTATCGACCGTCTAAAGCGTGAGTTTAAGGTAGAGTGTAACCAGGGTCGTCCTCAGGTTAGCTACAAGGAAGCTATCACACGCTCTGTGGAGCTCCGTGAGGTGTACAAGAAGCAGACTGGTGGTCGCGGTAAGTTCGCCGATATCATCGTACGCGTAGAGCCTGTAGATGCAGACTTCCAGGGTGAAGGCCTACAGTTCGTAGACGAAGTAAAGGGTGGTAACGTTCCTAAGGAATTCATCCCCTCTGTACAGAAGGGCTTCCAGAAGGCTATGGCTAATGGTGTGCTCGCCGGCTACGCAGTAGACAAGCTCAAGGTAACGCTGATGGACGGTTCGTTCCACCCAGTGGACTCTGACCAGCTGTCGTTTGAGGTAGCAGCCCTCCAGGCCTTCAAGAACGCTTCGGCCCAGGCTGGTCCTGTACTGCTAGAGCCTATCATGAAGCTCGAGGTAGTAACACCAGAGGAAAATATGGGTAACGTTATCGGTGACCTCAACAAGCGTCGTGGTCAGGTAGAGGGTCAGGAGACTAGCCCCAGCGGTGCCGTTATCGTTAAGGCTAAGGTGCCCCTAGCAGAGATGTTTGGCTATGTAACGCAGCTACGTACGATTACTTCGGGTCGTGCTACTAGCTCGATGGAGTTTAGCCACTATGCAGAGGTATCCAACTCTATCGCTCGTCAGGTGCTAGAGGAAGTAGGAGGCCGCGTAGACCTAATCAAGTAGTATCACTAAGTATAAATATGAGCCAAAAGATCAGAATCAAGTTGAAATCTTACGATCACAGCCTCGTAGACAAGTCTGCGGAGAAGATCGTAAAGACTGTGAAGGCTACTGGTGCTGTGGTGAGTGGACCCATTC
>CAMBHQ010000009.1 GCA_945867245.1 uncultured Porphyromonas sp. | reverse complement strand
CGCATTATAGACCCCAATACGCAGATTGCTCTCGTTACGGTGGCGGTACCTTATTGTGAACACCTATACTACAACGAAGGCGATACTGTGGCTAAGGGCGACCAGATCTTTACCTTCGACCCCTTCAACGCTGTTATCGTATCCGAAGTGGCTGGTAAGGCATCGTTTGAGCACCTCGTGGAGGGCGTAACTTACCGTATCGAGGCCGACGAAGCCTCGGGTCTGCGTGAGAAGATTATCATCGAGAGCAAGGACCGCAACCTCGCCCCTGGCATTCAGATCCTAGACAAGGCGGGCAACCCAATCAAGAGCTACAACCTCCCACTCGGAGCGCACGTAGTCAAGGAGGCTGGCGAAGAGGTTAAGGTCGGTGATGTACTCGTTAAGATACCACGCTCTGCCAGCAAGGCGGGCGATATCACGGGTGGTCTACCACGTGTTACCGAGCTATTCGAGGCACGCAACCCATCTAACCCTGCCGTGGTGGCTGAGGTCGATGGTGAGGTTATCTTCGGTAAGCTCAAGCGTGGTAACCGCGAGCTAATCATCAAGCCTAAGATTGGTGCAGAGAAGAAGTACCTAGTACCTATGTCTAAGCAGCTACTGGTACAGGAGGGCGACTTCGTGCGCAGTGGTACGCCACTCTCTGATGGCTCTATCACGCCTACAGACATCCTCGAGATCAAGGGCCCAACGGCTGTACAGGAGTACATCGTAAACGAGGTACAAGACGTATATCGCCTACAGGGTGTGAAGATCAACGACAAGCACTTCGAGGTGATTGTTCGTCAGATGATGCGCAAGGTAGAGATTGTCGATCCAGGCGAAACCCTCTTCCTAGAGCAGCAGATCGTAGACAAGCTAGAGGTGATGGAGGAGAACGACCGTATCTGGGGCAAGAAGGTAGTAGTAGACGCTGGCGACAGCGAGACACTAAAGCCTGGCCAGATCGTTACCCTACGCCGTCTGCGCGACGAGAACAGCCAGCTCAAGCGTCGTGACCTCCGTCCTGTGGAGGTGCGTGATGCCAAGCCTGCGACCGCCAAGCAGATACTACAGGGTATTACCCGTGCTTCGCTGCAGACGAAGAGCTTCATGAGTGCGGCTTCCTTCCAGGAGACGACCAAGGTGCTCAACGACGCCGCTATCAACGGTAAGACAGATACCCTAGAGGGTCTCAAGGAGAATGTAATCTGCGGACACCTCATCCCTGCGGGTACTGGTCTACGTGATTACAAGAAGATTGTCGTAATGCCCAAGGAGGAATACGAGCGTGCACACGCAGCAGCCGAGGAAGAGCTCCTCGCTACTGAGTAAGCATAGAGATAAACAATAGCAGCCCGGGGCTGTAGGACGTAGGTCCTATAGCCCCGGGCTTTTTTGTGTCCTGTTTGCAGGTTCGTTTAGTCGTTAGTGTACACTTTTTGGGACACTACCATAGAACTATGCCAACATTGTCCCAATTCTCTATCGTTATAAGTAACTTTCCCTCGATCAGGATCTGCAACAAAAATCTTGTAACTGCCTCCTTTGATCTTCTTGATATCATAGATAACGACAAAGTGATTGCCATTCCAATGGGCGATACAAGGTAAAGCCTTTTCTCGTAGTGTACAAAATAGGGCGGGTTACTTGTAGGGAAGGAGCTTCAGCTGTCTGTTTAGTTTTTTCTCAATGTTTTGAGGGAACTGTGGCAAGGGCAGATTTATATATCGCTCATCCTCCCGCTTAATGGAAGATGTTAGACTTCCCCAATTATTGTCTAAGCGAATAGTCTTATATTCGGCTTCGCTTAGCCCCTTGCGCTCTAGCACGTAAATTTCATGAATTTTAGTAGTGAATACTAGTGCCATCTTCTTTTTAGTTCTTGTGCTTAGCTCAATAGAAAGACGATACATCTGAAAATCGTAAGGTTTAATATGTTTGGGAGATGTCCCCTGAGGGAAACTCTGCTCAAGTACTTTTTTGTGGATAATTGTCGTACGACCTAACGAAGTTCTTTGCTGTTCTTCATTCGGATTTATAAGATCTACGGAAACGTTCAAGACTCCATTGGAGGACTTATTCCAATGTCCAACTTTTGCTCCACTCTTTGTATCAAAGATACAGCTATCAGAAGCCTGAAGCTCTCCATTGGATGAAATATGCTCGTTATGGAGCCAATTAACGAGACTGTTATTGCTCATATCTACAATACCCTTCTGCAAAGAAGAGTGTTTAATCGCCTCATCGTCCGTATATACGTCAAGACGCAATGCCCTATAGCCGAGCTTCCCTCTCTTAGTGTCAACATAAAAATCTACTACTCCGTCGACAAAATTTATGGGAATGCTATCCATGTATTGGTATATCCGGACAACAGATCGAAGTCGGTAATATCTTGGCCCTTGCCCCAAAACCTCTACCTCTTGTAATTGCATAGGAGCAAAGTCTAGGTACACGGTGTCTTGTGGGAGGGAGATGTCAAGCGATTGATAAGAAGGATGGGAAATCGTTATTTTTTTGTTCCCTGCCCTATGTGGAAACGGCCATTTTTATCTGAGAATCCTAGAAAAGAGCCATCTTCACTCTTCGTGATAAGTGCGTTGACCACAGGTGCCTTACCATCACCTGATAGGAGTAGTACTTGATCTTGGGCTCTTAATGCGACCATACTAGCAAGAATAGAAAGAAGAAGGATAAGATGCTTCATAAACTTCATAAAAATAGGGAGAGCATACACAAGATATTCGTATACGCTCTCAGATCTAATTACTGAACTTTGTACTTACAGTATACGAATACCGAGGAAGTATACTTCAGTATTCCCCTTAATGCCGTCATTAAGGCCTTTCAATGTGAAGATGTTGATTCCACCTCCTTGAATCATTTTCATCTGGTCTTGATTAAACATCTTCATTATTAATTAGTTTATACCGTTACGCCAACAACCCCTGGGTACTGGCATCCCAATCAGACAATCTGCTATCTGACCTCGCAAATATAGCTAATAGTTTTGAATCAAAAACAGTTATATCGCCAACCATTAGTGGCCTAAAAGCTGTTTCTGCCCAAAGGCAAGGAGAGGCACTGGGAAGTACCTCTCCTTGTCTTTTAACTCCAAACGGCTTTTAGTACACTAATGGGCTGCAGCATGATATAGCACTCGTTTCGTTATTGGCAACAATAGCTCCGCTCGCACTGCGTGGTCGGGTTGGTCATTTACACGAGTAAACTCCCTTCGTCCTCAGGCTAGGCCCTAGTTCGTACGGGCGGCTCTGCTTCGGCTAGCTGTCTACATACACCCTGGCGACGCGGGGCGAGATACACGTTAGGACTTCGTAGGGGATGGTATCGCCCAGCTCGGCCATGCGCCCTAGGCTATTGCCCTGACCGCCGAAGACCACGACCCTAGAGCCTACCTGTGCCTCCGCTGCGTTGCTGAGGTCTATCATACAGGCATCCATACACACATTGCCAACGATGGGGCAGAGCGCTCCGTCTACCTCTACCTGCCAGCGCCCGTTGCCGTAGCGCCGTAGCAAGCCGTCGGCATAGCCGATAGGCAGTATCCCTATGCGTGTGGGGCGCTCTATCAGCCCCCTGCGACCATAACCGACCGTCTCGCCAGCGGGGACGTCTTTGATTTGGAGTATGCTGGTTCTCAGACGTGCTACGGGCTGAACCTCATGGCGTCCCGAGGGACTGAAGCCGTATAAGCCTATGCCCAGCCTGCCCCCATCGAAGGGATAGCGCTCGGCGAAGCGCTCTAGACCTGCCGTATTCAGTAGGTGCAGGAGCGGAGCTGTCTGCTGAGGCAGGGCGGCGATAAGCTTCGTGGCGAAGCGACGGAAGCGCTCGGCCTGCTCGGCCGTGAAGGCATCGAGGGACTCCTCGTCGGCCCCCGCCAGATGGCTGAAGATACTCGATAGGCGAATGTCGTACTGCTCCACGAGCGACACAATAGCCGGTATATCCTCCTCGGAGAAGCCGAGACGGTGCATACCGCTATCGACCTTGAGGTGCAGGCCTGGGCGCTCCTCGGGGCGGAAACTACGCCCGAATAGCTCTAGTAGTTCTAGCGAATATACTTCGGCATCTAGACGATAGGCTTGTAGGGTCTGTAGGCTCGATAGCTGAGGATTCATCACGATAATATCCGCATCGATACCACGAGTGCGTAGTGCCTTGCCTTCGTCGGCTACTGCCACGGCTAGATACTGCACCTGACGGCTCTCGCCGAGGAGGCGAGCGACCTCTAGCGCCCCGAGGCCATAGGCATCGGCCTTAATCATACAGATGAGTCTGGCACGCTCTGGTAGACGGCTGCGGTAATAGGATAGGTTCTGCCTGAGGGCTCCGAGGTCTACCTCTAGGCGTGTGCTATGCTCACGCAGGGAGAGCTGACGTACTAGTTCCTCTAGTCGCTGCTGGCGCGAGCCCTTGACCAGTAGGGCATGCTCGGCCAGTAGCTCGGCACGATGCTCAGCCAGTAAGGAGTCTATATCTGGGCTGTGGGTGATATGTATCTGCGGGCTAGCGACGAGCCGTAGTGGCTCTGCCCATCCGACGAGGTAGACACGCTCGATGCCTCGGGCACGGAAGCGCAGCTCGAGAGCCGAAGCGAGTGCCTCGGGGCTAAGACCTGTCTGCTCTATGCGCCCGAGGACGAGGGCTCTGCCATGATAGCTGGCTACGACCCCTAGGGCTAGGTCTAGGGCGTCGAGGTCATTGCTGTAGCTGTCGTTGATGAGTAGGTGGCCGAGGGCGTTCTCTTTGAGCTCTAGACGCATGGGCAGGGGGCTAAGCTCGGGCAAATGCCTCAGGGCCTCCTCGTAGTGCTGGGGCAGACTGCGGGCTATGTAGCCTAGGGCGAGGGCGATATTCTCTCGGCTCGCTCGGTCGCCGAACACCACGCTATGGCGCTCGGCCTGCTCGGCACCGAGGGCATAGGCATCGTAATAGGCGAGGGCTGTAGAGCTGCTCTGTAGGCGCTCTAGTGCCAGGCGAGCCTCAGTGGCATGCTGCTCTGTAGGGTCTAGATAGTAGTATAGCGCCTGTGCCGAGCGTGCTAGGCTTAGCTTCTCGTCGTACAACTGCCCTAGGTCTGCGAAGTGCTCCCTATGTGCTACGCCTAGGTGTGTCAGTAGGACCTCATCGGGCTGTATCATATCCCGCAGGCGCTCCATCTCCCCTGGCTCGCTAATGCCCGCCTCTATGAAGGCTAGCTCTGTATCGAGGGGCATAGAGAGGAGGGCTAGGGCAACGCCAATCTGACTATTGTAGCTACCAGGCGAGCGATATAGTCTGGGCATCTGCCGATAGAGCAGCGTGTAGAGCATCTCTTTGACGATGGTCTTGCCATTGCTCCCTGTGATAGCTACGATATGTGCGCCTGTACGCTGTCTATGCGCCTGTGCTAGGCTCTGTAGGCTACGGAGTGTATCCTCCACGCGGATGAAGACAGCCTCTCGATACTGCTCGGCATAGCCCTCGTCCCACTCCGAGACCACGAAGCAACGCAGGCCCCGCCTATAGGCCTGAGCAATATATCTATGCCCATTGCCCGTGCGGGTAACAAGGCAAAAGAAGGCATCGCCACTACCGAGCCCTGCGGCACGGCTATCGTGGGCGACACGCTGGATGTCTATACTGCGTTCGCCTACGACCTCGGTAGCTCCTAGTGCGCTAGGTATATTGAGGGTATTGAATAGTATCATTATCCTTGGTATTTGGGAACAAAGGTACACAGACTCTTGCACCTAACACACAACGAGGGCTAGACATGCTAGGGTTCCTAGTATATCTAGCCCTTTAGGCTTGGGGGCCTGCTAAGCGGGTCCCCTAGAGCTCTCGCTCTGGTAGTGGTATCCACTGCGCCTTGCGGGCAGCGAAGGTGGCCGTGGCTGCATCCTGCACGAGAGCTCGGCGTAGGTCTGCCGTACGCTCGCCACGCACGGCTAGATAGACTAGATAGATACGTCTGGATACGTCTGAGGCGTGCAATTTCGGCAAGGCTGTGCTGGTCGCTGAGCGCCCTGCTGCAAATCTCTCTGCATCAGAGTTAAGAAACAAATATGCTACCTTTATACCTACAATCAAGCAATTTAACTCTCTAGCGCCAAGACAAACAATGAAACGAATCATCACCATTCTACTAGTCGCCTTAGCCTCCATGTCGCTCAGTGCTCAGATGACCCTAAAGGGGATCGTCCGAAATGAGCAAGACCAAGCCATTGAGTTTGCTAGTCTTCAAGTACTATTGCTCCCTGATAGCTCTTTCCTTGCAGGGGCTATTAGCCATAAGGATGGCTCCTTCAGCATCGAATTGAAAGAGAACTATCCCCTCAAGAATCTCCTTCTTAGAGCTTCTTGTATAGGTTATACCCCTCTGCACTCTAGAATCAATAACCCCAATCACGTTCTCGTCTCTCTGCGAGAGGATGATACCCTTATCAAGGAGGTAACGATCAGTGTCCAGCGCACTGGGCAGAGCATAGACAAACGGCGCTTCAGTTTTAGCCCGAAGCTACTTAGTAGCCTGCAAAGTTCTCACGAGCTACTACACCTACTCCCAGACCTAAGAATAGACCCGAGGACTGATGAGATCAAGAGCTTAACTAAAGGCTTTGCAGTTATTCTGATCAATGGTATCGAGGCATCACCTATTGAGGTCAAGAGTCTACAAGTATCCAGCATCAAGGAGGTGCTGTACTACAACGTTCCACCCGCTCGCTATGCCCATGCTGGCGTGGTCGTCGATATTATTGCCCCTAAGCTAAATCAAGGGGTAGACATCAAGGCCAGCACCAAGAGTGCTATGAATGCCAGCCTAGTCAAGTCATACGCCTATATCGGTCTAGTACGGGGTAAGAGCAAACTTAGTATAGACTACAGCCTTAGCCTCCAAAATAACAAGCGTCAGGAAGGAAGTTACAAGTACATCTATCCCCTCCTTGGACAGATCTATCAACATCAAACAGACGTGGTCGAGAAGTCTGGACACCAGAGTCACACACCGACCCTAAGATACGCCTACAGCGGAGAGACAAGTACTCTACAGCTGTCACTAGCGAATCGTTTCTATTCGAGCCACAAACAGGGTGATAGCCGTATCCTCTACAGCTCTAAGAGCCTCGAGAAGGGCGTCGGCACTACCAAGGAGAATAGCACTTACTGGTCTCCCCTTATTGATAGTTATTACTCTTACCGCCTGACTCCAAATCGAACGCTCTCGCTGACGGCTAAGTATGCTTACTACAATACTGAGGTCGATCATCTGAACACAGAGACCAACCTGTCTACATCTCAACTAGAGGTATATGACAATATGCTACTTAAGAACAAAACGCATTCCCTCGGGAGCGAGATAATCTATAGTCAAACGACGTCTTGGGGAGCATGGAATAGTGGGTATCGGCTCAACTATACCCGTACAGCCTACGATCTAGATAACCCTTTTGGTCATCAGTTATATACGACCCGCAAGGAGCAACACTATCTCTACTCGGAGCTATCGGGACAACTAGGTAGTTTCTCTTACCAAGCAAGTTTGGGGCTCAACCTCATCAACGACTCCTATTCGGGGAAACCCTATCGGGCCACAACACTCAGTCCAAGGCTGGTACTCTCAAAAGACTTTAACAGAGGACATAGCCTAACCCTCAGCCTTGCTACGACTTCAGAGACGGCTATAGCCGAGATGGTCAGCAACAATAGCACTTACCTAACACGGGATATCATCGATCGGGGCAACCCAAATCTACGCCGTGCAGACTACTACCTTGTCAGACTTCAATACAGCTGGGTAAAGCCCGCATTCTCTATCTACCTACTGCCCTACATGGATTATGTAGATAAGCCCTTCTACCTCGACTTTGCCTTCAACCAAGGACGAGGGTTATACGAACGACACATGCGTAACGCCCAAAGCGAAATCAGCTATGGCTCCGTACTACAAGTAGAATATAAGCCCTTTGCACATCACCTATCACTAAGTGCCTATCTACAGCCCTCGTGGCATCGACTCCGAATAGCAGACAAGGATTATACCCACAATAGTCTTGTTGGCAATTTCTCTGCGACCTACATCGGTAACAAATGGCTAGTCCAGTATAGTTATGGACTCTCCGATTGGCAATTAGCTGGGGGGAGACTGATGAATAACTTCACCAGCCACGACTTATTGGTTAGATACACAATCAGCAATTGGGGTATATCTGCCGGCTGGAGCATCATAGGTAGGCCTGCCTCCTATCAGATGGCATTCCTAAACTACAGCCCTGTACTCTATAGCTCGGACACTAGGATCTACGACTATAAAAATATGATTACGCTAAGCCTAGAATACACGCTTCACAAGGGCAAGAAGCATAGTGTTCAGCGTAATATCGAGGGACAAGTAAGCAATGCTGTTACTTTCTAATTTCATCTTAGTGCACCAGCGGGACGCTATGGATTGTGGGCCGTCGTGCTTGGGTCAGCACCAAAACGAATAGAAAGGAAGAGGGTATACTCCTACTATCGCCTTGCGACTGAGAGCGCAACATCAAACAAAGCCAGCCTTTTTTTGGGGGGGGGTATCAGAGATGCTATAAACGTTTCTTCGTATACAGCGAGGGCTAGAGCCTCTAATAATCCTGGGATTACTAATGGCTCTAGCCCTCGGCTGTATCATTGGGCTCTACAGCTCTCGCTCTGGAGCGGTATCCACTGCGCCTTGCGGGCAGCGAAGGTGGCCGTGGCTGCATCCTGCACGAGAGCTCGGCGTAGGTCTGCCGTACGCTCGCCACGCACGGCTAGATAGATACGCCTTAGGCGTGCTATCTCGGCTAGTGTAGGCTGTGCGCTCAGCTGGCTAGCACTGTCGTAAGTGGCGATAAGGGCATTGACCTCGCTAAGGGCATCGCCTGTATGTAGACCACGCAGTATCAGCTCGGCTGCTGTCAGGCGCACATCGGCATTATCCACTAGTACGAGCGTGCTGTGCCGTGTGAGGCTGCTTATATATATGTTGTAGACTGATGGTTTCTTGGCATCGAGAATCTTGTGCGCTAGCGGTAGGGCACGGCGCTCGGCCTCGCTACTGAGTAGAGCCTCTAGCTCTGGGCTTACCTGCACGTCTCGGGCATCGCTACCGAGGGCCGAGAAGACGGCATTATCCGCTCCGTTGCTGTTGTAGATAATGCCTAGAGACTCCCTGCTGCGCAGGGCATTGGGCAATAGTTTGGCAGCCTCGGCATACTTGCCCTCGTGCATATACAGACGCATATCGAGGGTGCTCAGCTGGCGCAGAGCTAGCTGAGGGTCGAAGTTTTTGAGTCCCGCGAGACTCGTCTCTCCGACAGCCGTTATGGCCTCGGTATAATGCTGGTGCGCACGGGCGAGCAAGCTCTCGTGGCTCTGTATCTCCCCTCTTAGGCGTAGCCCACCGCCCTTGGCACTGGGCGTAGTAGAGTAGGTCTCGGCTAGGTATTGTAGGGCTAGGCCCGAGCCTAGGTGCCCGATATAGCGGGCATAGGCACGTACGGCATCGCTGCCCTGACCGGCCTCGGCAGTCTCCTGAGCTACGGCCAGTACCTCCTCGCTACGGCTGTATAGGTCGTGTAGCTTGTTCCACAGGGTGGTGATAGTCCCCGAGCTACTTCTGACGGCATCGCTAGAGAGCTCACGATAGAGGAGTGCATTAGGCACGGCCCCCTCTGTCAGCTCGTCGCTCATAGCCCCGAGGGCGAGCTGTGTCTGTGCCGTGGCCTCGCCTATTAGGGTACGTGTATTGGCAATGAGTGGGCCATCACTGAGGTTGTTGCTAGCTACTCGGGCCAGCATATTGGGCTTACTAATCTCGCTTCGGTTAAGCGTATTGCTCGGGGTAGAGGCTTGGTCTATCCATTTGTCGCAGCTAGCCAATAGGGTTAATGAGGCGAGCGCTAGTACAGCTATCTTGATATTCATTGCTTCGAAATCTTAGAATTGGAGGGTCAGTGTCCCTACGATGGTGCGGGGCGTAGGAGCGTTGGTGATATCACGTGATAGGTTCCCCACAGCGCGGGTGCTATTCTTACCACTATTGCTCTCTACCTGAGGCTCGGCACCGCTGTAGTTGGTGATAAGCCATAGGTTCTGTGCCGAGAGGCTCAGGCGAGCGCCCTTGATAGCGCCCTGCGAATAGCGACGGGCTAGGTCTCCGAGGTCGCAGCTGAGGCTTAGGCTAGAGAGGCGTAGGAAGTCGGCAGGCTCGATGTAGTTAGCTCTGAAGCGTGCCGAATGTGCTAGTTGCTCGGCTACGGCCTGATACTCGGGCGTACCTACTGTTAGCCCCTTGAGGGCCTCTAGTTGCTCGTAGCGCTTGCGCAGGTTGTCCCCTAAGCCCGAGACGTTGTAGAGCGACTGGTTGTAGACCGAGGCGCCTAGGGCATAGCTCATCTTGGCTCCTAGGCTGAAGCGTCGTGCGAAGCGGAAGTCGAAGCCGAAGCTACCGTTGAAGTCAGGGAAGGGCTTACCGAGGTAGCTCTGCTCGCTACTCTCTAGCGCTCCCGCCTTGGTATTGTAACTACCATCGGCGTTGTAGGCAGGTCCTGTAACAGTGCGGTAATAGAAGGCATATACAGGCAAGCCCTTGCGGATGATATTGGGCACATTGACGATGTCTTTTCCGCCCGTGTCCGTTACCTCGTTGCTCTGGCAATTGACACTGGCATATACGTCTAGGCTGTTGGCCTTATCTCTAGTCTCCCATAGACGGCCGTTGTAGCTGAGCTCTGCCCCGAGGCCACGTATAGAGCCCACGTTGCGGGGCTTGCTACCTACCCAGCCATCACTGGCGAGCTGCTCCTCGTAGATGATAGCATCGCTCGTCCACTGCATATAGCCCGTTAGGCTGAGCTGATGACGACCGAGCGAGAGGTCGGCCCCAAGCTCCCACTCACGGCTACGCTCGGGGCGAATGTCTGGGTTGCCGAGGTACTGAGGCTTGACGAGCGTGCCATAGGCCGAGGTCCCCTGCATGATGTACGATGTATAGGCATCGTTGGGCTGTGGTAGACGTCCGCTCTCGCCGTAGGCTGTGCGTAGCTTGAGGCGCTCCCAGTTGTAGCTCACGCTCAGCGAGGGATAGAGTATGCTGGCAACGTTGGCCCCGATGAGATTGGAGGCATCACGACGCAGGCCGAGGTTGATAAAGTGCTTATCACGATAGCCGAAGAATAGCTCGCCATATAGCCCCCAGGTACGCTGCTCGTAGCTGGTCTCGCTGACCTGGCGCTCACGTGCAGCCGACACATTGTCTACGTCTCCCCCGAAGCGTGAGGCATTGATGACGTAGCTCTCTTCGTAGCGACGTACCAGCTGAGAGAGTAGTGTGGCGTTGAGTAGCCAATCCTCGCCTAGGCGCAGGCGCTTATTGAGCTTAACATCCCAGTTGAGGTTGCTGTTGCGTCTGTTGCTCACGTTCTTGGCCCCCTCGTTATTGTTGCCTAGCAGGTAGCCATAGGGGAGCAGATAAGTCCCCTTGACATAGTTGAGGTCTAGCCCTATCTGGGTCTCTAGCTTGAAGCCCTGAGGGAGTACATATCCGGCTCGTGCTGTCCCTAGGAAGCGGTCGTTGGCATAGCGCCAGCTCTGGGCGCGCCATACGTCCTCGGCTACATAGGGCCAAGGCTTTTGGTTAATCATCAGATTCCAGATAGCATCGTAGCGTCCCATGGCGGTCTGTGGTAGGCTAATATCGCCATTGGTATAGCTCGTCGTAAGGTCTAGGGTAAAGGGTCCTTGGCGCAGGTCGTAGGCAGCACGTAGCGTACCACGCTTGTCCCTATTGCCTGGCACAATGCCCGCTACATCGTGGTAGTTGGCAGAGACGAAGAGCTTATTGCCCTCGGATAGTTGCTTGCTCAGACCGGCATAGAGCTTGTGCTGCATCCCCTTGACGAAGAAGTTGTTGAGCGCATCATTATTGACGAACTGGTCGTACTGGCGCACCAGCTCTGTCTGTCCGAGGCTGTATTTGACCTCTAGTCCGAGGCGCTTGTCGCCACGGGCAGTGGCCTTCCCTGCACGTTTGGTGGTGATGACGATAACCCCGTTGGCAGCCTCAGCTCCGTAAGAGGCTGCTGCCGCAGGGCCCTTAATCACGTCAATGCTGGCGATGTCCTCCATCGGCAGGTCGTTGAGCCCGCTGAGGGCATCCTGAGCGCTATTGATGTCGGAGGTATTACCGCTGTGGTAGCGTATACCGTCCACATATATAATAGGGTCTCGGTCCATGCTGAAGGTAGCCCCACTGCGCATATTGAAGCGGATGGGCATACCTACCTTACCATTACTCTGGAACATCTGCACCCCGCTGACACGTCCGTCGAGGAGCTCGCTGAGGTTGCTGTGTGCCCCCGTAGCCGATAGGCGTGCTACATCGACCCTATCGACCTTACTGCCGACGGCCTTGCTGCTGCGGGCACTGGCGATACTGGCCGTTACCACGAGGTCCTGTAGCCGACGTCCTGCCATCAGGCGTACATCACGCTGACGACGTAGTTGCTCGGCGCTTAGGCGGATGGTTTCGTAGCCAACGAAGCTAACGTCTACGCTGTCGCCTTCGGCCAGCTGTATATGATATTGTCCTTTGAGGTCGCTCACGGCACCTTTGCCACGCAAGGCGCGTAGGCTAGCACCGGGTAGTACTTCGCCAGTCTCGGCATCGAGTACGCGCCCCTTGAGTGGGGTCTGCGCTACTACCGCACTCGCTCCTAGGACGCAGGCCGTCCCGAGGAGGATTGTCTTCTTTATCATTGTGTCTTAATATGTCAGAACCTTTGTCTGCGCTAGCTGGGAGGGGAGTGCCCAAACGATGCGACACATCGTACTGTACTTTACCCTAGATAGCGACGCAAAGGTACAGCTAGCATTAGCCCCGCTAAATACCCAGTAGAGGGGATATTAGGGCTGGGGAGATACCTAGAGTTAGGTATGCGATCTATGCTTATCGGAGGAGCGAATAAGCCCTGAATAGGTCGCCATCTGTTCGCCTAATAGGTCGCCAAGTGTTCACCTAGTAGGTGGACGATCGTCCACTCGGTAGGTGGCCAAGTGTCTGCCTAGTAGGTGGCGAAATGCCAGCCTAACGACTAGAGTCCCGAGGGGCTATTGGAGTATTAGGAGAAAGTGCTATCTTCGCAACGCATTCAAATTATAATATTAATACATTACAAAACCAATAGTAAAACTAACTAGGGTAATGGGCAGGCTACTATTAACAGGACTAGCGTCTTGTGTGTGTCTACGCTATTCTGAGCATGCCTACCCCATAGAGAGCATACCATAGTCCATGCCCCTCTAGAGGGATGGGTAGATTAGAAATAGACCAAGCTAAGTAAGCTAGACTTTAAATAATATATAATGATGAAAGTAAGACTACTAGTGCTATTCTTGTCCCTCGTGTTGGGTGGGGTAGCTAAGGCTCAGGACCTACGTCTAGGCATGCAAGCAGGTGCCAATACAGCCTTCTTCACAGGAGCAGGGGAAACAGCTCCTCGTATGGGTGCTTTCGGAGGCGTGTTTGGGGAGTATCAGCTGGGGCAGAGTCCATGGCAACTACGCCTAGATGCCATGCTGGAGTATGTACAACCTTCGCTGCGCAACTTCGATCTTAAGAATTCCACTGGGGCGATACTGAGGTATGACCAGGGGCATACCTATCTAGCTATACCTCTCACTCTGGGCTATCGTATAGAGCTGAATGAGCGTCTGAGCTTGACCCCTCGCCTAGGTATTTATTATCGTTATGGCCTAGGGAGTGATGGCGAGATAACAACCCGAGTCATCAATCCTCAGAAAGCCGAGCCTGATATTCTTACCAGAGTGCACCCTTTCGATAGGATTATGGGCGATGCCAACAATACCTTCGAAAGCTATCACTTTGCTCCATACAGGTCTACACACTGGGGGCTAACAGCGGGTTTGACAGCGCAGATAGGAAAGCGCCTCCAGCTGACAGCCACCTATAAGCATGGGACTGGCAAGGAGCTTGTCCATACTTATGATGGGCTGGGGAGAGTTCGCCTCAGTAGCTTCGACATCGCATTCGGCTGGGTACTATACTAGACTCTATAGGCTACAGCCCCTGTGCCTAGCGCACTAAGCGACTAAGTGAGGCTTAAGACCACTGCGTATATGCTGTTGCGAGGCTCGGATTAAATACGTACCTTTGCAGGCGATTCGTATTTGGTAGTGATTTAACGCAATGCTACTAGAGCGATATTCTGTTTAACTTTAATACAAGCAAAAGAAATGTATCTAGATTCAGCTAAGAAGGCCGAACTCTTTGAGAAGTATGGCAAGGACGCCAAGGACACCGGTAGCCCAGAGAGCCAGATTGCGCTCTTTACCTTCCGTATCCAGCACCTTACTGGCCACCTACAGCGCAACCGCAAGGACTACAGCACACAGCGTGCTCTTAAGATGATCATCGGTAAGCGTCGTCGTATGCTCGACTACCTCTATCGCATCGACATCGAGCGCTATCGTGCTATCATCAAGGAGCTAGGTATCCGTCGCTAATCGACCCGCATACAGCCCTATCGTGATAGGGCAGGCGGTGAATAGACAAGCATGAGCAAAGGGTGCAGAGAAACATATCCGTTTCGCTGCACCCTTTATCATTGCCCTGTCTGTCCGCCCTCCGTCCTCCAAAACCCAACTATTAGATATGACTACTATCCCCCAACTACTCGTCGCGGCGACCAACTCGGGCTGCGGTAAGACCACCTTTACGCTCGGCTTGCTACGTCTATTGCGGCGCCGTGGCCTAGAGGTAGCAGGATTTAAGTGTGGTCCCGATTATATAGACCCCAAGTTTCATCAGCTAGCCTCGGGCCGAGAGAGTATTAACCTCGACCTCTATATGATGTCGCCCGAGCATGTCGACAGCACCTATGCCCGCTATAGCCAAGGTGCCGATGCCATCGTTGTCGAGGGCGTAATGGGCCTCTATGATGGTAGCGAGAAGATGCAGGGCTCGCCTGCCGAGATTGCCAAGCTGCTCGATATACCTGTCGTCCTACTGGTCAATGCTGCCTCCTCGGCCTACTCCGTGGGGGCTATCATATACGGCTACAAGCATTGGCAACCAGGCGTGCGTATCGTGGGCGTAGTCTTCAATCGTGTGGCGAGCGAGAATCACTATAGCTTCCTGGCAGACGCTGCTCGGGATGCAGGCGTCGAGAGTCTCGGCTACATCCCACGCACACAGAGCCTAGAGGTGCCGAGCCGACATCTAGGGCTAAGCCTAGAGGAGCTAGCACGGCTCGATG